>CASEEB010000063.1 GCA_949286815.1 uncultured Eubacteriales bacterium
TCTTCCATAGAGCAGGAATCCTGAACAAAGTGAGTGGTGCAGCAAGCCCAGCGCTTGTGCTTGAGTGTTGCGAACACACGCTTTATTTCGGATTCGAGACGCTCATAATTTCCGAATCCGATAGTAGACTGCACACACACCCCGCCCAGAATTCCGAACTTATCCTGATATTTGTCCAGATACAGCGAATACGGCATATTGCAGTTTTCCTGCCAGGGATGTATGAAATCATATCCAATCTCAACCACGCTGTCCAACGCGGGAGTTATACAGCCGTCGCTGTGAAGGCTCACCATAACCCCGCTCTTTTTATATTCAGAGACCATTCTTTTGTGATACGGAAAAATCATTTCGCGATACATTGACGGGCTGAACATCATGGACTTCTGTGAACCCCAGTCGTCGGAAACATGCACGCAGTCGACCCCGAGTTCTATCATATGACGGGCGTTTTCAATATTCCAATCCGCCATTTTTCTGTAAACTTCCATAAGCTCATCAGGATACATAGCCATATACAGCAGATGATTCTCAATTCCGAAAACCCCGTTGAGCGCCTCGAAAATTCCCATGGTCTGAACATAGCAGAACCTGTCGCGGAGTCTGTGATGAGCCAACCCCGCCTTTACGTCTTCATAATCGTTAAGGCTGTTTATATCATCAAATTCAATATCAGCCAATACCTCCGGCGTCAGTTCCTCTCCCTTCGCAATCAAAGGAGCGAGACATTTCCGGAACGGATCGGGTCCTCCGAAAATATGCGCCATGTCAAAGTTGTATTTGTCCTCAAAATTGGCGACCGAACCGAATGCATCGGTTATCTGCTGACTGAGATTGGCGGCAACCCATCCGTATACGGGCGTTCTTCCGGGGTTTTCTCCCCTCATTGTTTTAATAACCAATTCTTTTGATGTCATTTTATTGACCTCCGTTTTAGCGTTTGAATATTAAAATATTAATTAAATGTTGATGTTAACCGGTCTGCCTTCATTCTTCGGCAAAAAGCTTTGACGTCAGATATCTGTCTCCCGAATCGGGCAAAATAACTACAATATTCTTTCCATTGTTCTCAGGTCTTTTGGCGAGCTTTACGGCGGCGTGCAAAGCGGCTCCCGAACTGATACCCACAAGAAAGCCCTCTTTTCTGCCTATAAGCCTGCCTGCCTTCAGCGCGTCCTCATCGCTTACGGTTATCACTTCATCATATATCCCGGTATCAAGCACATCGGGTACAAATCCCGCGCCTATTCCCTGTATTCCGTGAGCCCCGGCCCTTCCCTCAGACAGGACCGGAGAGTCCGCCGGCTCAACCGCCACAACCTTTATGTCTTTTATTTTTGATTTAAGGTAACCGCCCACACCTGTCACAGTGCCGCCCGTACCTACGCCGCAAACCACTATGTCAACTTTACCGTCCGTATCTTCGTATATTTCCGGACCCGTGGAATATAAATGCGCCGAAGGATTGGCGGGATTTACAAACTGCCCCGCGATAATGCTGCCTTTTGTCTGTCTGTGAATTTCCTCGGCTTTTTCAATCGCGCCCTTCATGCCCTCGCTTCCCGGAGTGAGCACAAGCTCGGCTCCGTAAGCTTTCATCATATTGCGTCTTTCAACCGACATTGAATCCGGCATTACGATAATAAGCCTGTATCCTCTTACCGCCGCGACGCACGCGAGTCCGATGCCCGTATTGCCCGATGTCGGCTCGATGATTACCGCGCCCGGTTTCAGAAGTCCTTTTTTCTCGGCTTCGTCTATCATATTTTTCGCGACCCTGTCCTTGACCGAACCGGCGGGATTCAGAAATTCAAGCTTGGCGATTATTTTGGCGCCGAGGTCAAACTCCTTTTCGATGCGCTCAAGTTCAAGCAACGGTGTTTTGCCGATAAGTTGTTCTATTGATGTATATATTTTTGACATAAAAAGCTCTGCCTCCGTAATATACTGTATTGACCGGGTTTCATCGTAAATCGCCCGCGGACAAACCTGCCGCAGGGCGCATTTTTCCCATACATTATAGCATAGTTTCCAAATAAAAACAATACGCTTTCGCACAATTTTTTTAAAATACACAGTTTTTGACCAACAAGCTTTATTTGTCCAAAAATAACTATTGAAATCACACCTGAAAATAAGTATAATTTATATGTTGAGATATGTAGAAAAAACGGAGTAATTCTTTAATGGAAAAGAAAAACAGATTTCACCCCGTCATAGGAAGAATTTTCCGGGCATTTGTATGCGCTTTTATATACATATGTTTCCGTCCCTCGGTCAGATACCGTGACAAGGAAAAAATCAAATCTCTCAAAGACAAGCCCGTAATTTTTATCTTTAATCACACAAGCTATTATGACGGTATTCTGGCGTCGGTGATAACAAGAAAATTTCGCCCTTATACCGTGGTGGCAAAGGATTGGTATGATAAAAAAGGTATAAATTTCTTTATAAGGCTGAACCGATCTATTCCTATCGACCGGAAAAATCCCGACGCGGAGTGGTTCATGACAGCCGAGAAAATGATAAAGCTCGGACACTCGGTCTGTATTTTTCCTCAGGGCTCGATTTCACGGGGCGGGGAAACAAAGCCTTACCATCCCGGGTTCGCCATGTTGGCAATGAGTACGGGCGTGCCCGTAGTACCGGTGGCGATCGGTGAAAAATACCGTATAATTTTCGGGAAAAGACAAAAAATTCTTTTCGGAGAACCCGTGTATTGCGAGGTGCCGGAGAACACACGGCGTTCGACGGCGGCACGGCAAATTTCCGGGCAGATGCAGACGCAGACCGAAAAACTTCTGTGCGAGATTAAAAATATTGAATATAAAGGAGATAATTCACATGACCAAACAGGAAATAGCGGAGAAAATCAAATCGATGCTCGTAGAGAACCTTCGTATACCGCAAGAGGCACTTGACTATGATTCCGAGCTCTTCGGAGACGATATCGGATTGGATTCAATAGATTCAATTGAAATAATAGCCGGCATCGACAGCCTTTTCGGAGTTCAGATGACAGGCGTCGCGAAAGAGCATTTCCGGTCTGTCAACACTTTGACCGACTATGTTTACAACAATATGAAATAAGTGCGTAAGCTCCGGAATTTTCCGGGCTGTGCATTATCGGGAAATCACTCTTGGTTTCCCGTTTTCTGTAATATTTTCCGGTCGGCTCGGGTCAGTTAAACAGTATCTGTTCGCCGACTGGCAATAATGTTCAGCAATACTCTTGGAAAGCAAAGAAAGGAAACGTACCATAATGAATCAGAAAAGATGCGTTGTAACCGGTCTCGGTCTTATCTGCGCTACCGGAAACAACATTGAAGAAAACATAAAGAACATTTTCGGAGGAATAAGCGGGATAGATAAAGTGAAGGCGTTTTCGACCGAGGGCTGCTATGCGGAGCTCGGAGCCGAAGTGCCGCTTGAGGACCGCGAGCTGTCGGGGGACGATTTTGACCGCGCGACGCTGTTGTGCGTCAAGGCAGCGGAAGAAGCAGTTTCGGATTCCGGACTTGATTTGTCCGACGAAAAAACAAGAAACAGAACCGGCGTGATAGTGGGAGACTGCGTTGCGGGAGTCGTAAGCATAGACAGATTTTACACTGCCGAGGCAAACGGAAAAGGCGATCCGAGCGACATCAGAAAAATGACCGCCACCGCCATAGCAAACAATGTAGCGCTTCATTTTAATCTCGGAGGAGTCACCGCCAACATTGTGAACGCGTGTGCCGCCGGTACCATAAGCCTGAGTATGGCGTGCGACGAGATACGCGCGGGAAGGGCGGATGTATTTCTTGCGGGAGGTACGGATTCTTTTTCGTCTTTGGCTTTCGGAGGTTTTCACGCGCTGCACGCGCTTGACTCACAGCCCTGTTCTCCTTTCAACAGAAGTTCGGGAATTACCTTGGGAGAGGGCTCGGGAATGCTGGTTATCGAGAGTTATGAGCACGCGAAAGCAAGAGGCGCGCATATTTACTGCGAAATATCGGGGTCTGGCATCAGCTCGGACGCCTATCATATCACGGCTCCGCGTCCGGACGGAGAAGGACAGATGAACGCCATAAGGCAGGCGCTTAACAGCGCCGGACTGAGTCCTGACGATATAGACTACATAAACGCTCACGGTACCGGAACCGCAAAGAATGACGAAGCGGAATTTCTCTCCCTGCATACCGTATTTGACGGAAACTCTCATCTTTCGGTAAGCTCCACAAAGTCAATGACAGGTCATTGTCTCGGAGCGGCGGGCGCTATAGAAGCGGTGATTTCCGTCCTGTCTCTCACAAAGAACATGGCTCCGCCTACAGTGGGATACAGCGATTCCGACCTCGAAACGTTAAAGCAAAAAGCCGGGAAAATTGACTTTATTTCCAACACTGCCCGTGAAAAGAATATAGAACGGGTCATGTCAAACAGCTTTGCTTTCGGAGGAAACAACGCAAGCATTATTTTCTCAAAATCTCCCGCGGGAGATACAGACATACCCTGTGACGGTTCAAAGAAAATATATATAAGCGGGATAGGCAGGCTGATGAGCGCCAAAACAGAGGACACCCCGGTTCTGTCGCACGTAGAGATAAACAGCGACAGCTTTTCCGAACTCGGAATCAAAATGGCGTTTTACCGCAAGCTCGACCGATTTTCACAGCTGCTGCTAATCAGCGGAGTACGGGCTTTGAAAGACGCCGGATTTTCTCCGTTGCCGGAAGATGAGAACGCGCTTGACTTCGGTATATCGATAGGAACGTCGGACGGACCCCTTACCGAGATCGCGGAATTTCAGAAGACAATCGTTGAAAAAGGCGCGGCGGGAGGAAACGCGTTTTCATTCCCCAATACGGTCTATAACGCCGCGGGAGGGTATCTCTCAATATTTACGGGTATAAAAGGCTATAATGTCACAATAGCGAATTCGGCTCAGGCAGGTATACAGAGCGTATGCAACGCTTGCGATATTCTGACCCGTGGCGGCGAAAAGACAATGCTGGCGGCGGGAGTCGACGAGAACACTCATATCACCGAACAGCTCTATTCAGGACTTGGGCTTTTGGGAGACAATCTTCCTTATTCGTTGAAGGATGACAGCTCCCCTCTTGGAGAGGGCGCCGTTTCTCTGGTGTTGACTACAGAGAAAAAATCCAAAGCTTACGCTCAGATAACCGGCTGGGGAGAGGCGCACAGAAGCGTTTCTCTGCAATCCCCCGAAGGCTCCGAGTCGGCAATGGCTGACGCCGTTATGAGCGCGATTTCAATGGCGGATATATCTGTCTTTGATATTGATTTCATTTGCGGATTTGCAAACGGTCGCAAGAGTATTGACTCGCTTGAACTCGCGGTATACCGTTCGCTGTTCGGGGACAACCTCCCGTCGGTCTACAGCTCAAGGAGCGAGACCGCCGACGCGCGCGCCGCGTCCTGCGCCGATCAGATTGTGCTTGCGTGTTCTTTGCTTCAGGGCAATACCTGTCATGTTCCGTCAATCGGAAATCCCCCTGAAAAGAAAGAATATGCTCTTTGCGTGGGCTATGGCTGCGGAGGGTCTTATTCGGCGGTCGTGCTCAGAAGAACCGATAATTAACATATTTTCCGGCAATACGAAAGGAATAAATATTTATGATAGCTATTGTAACCGGCGCGTCGCGCGGAATAGGAAAGGCATGTGCGCTAAAGCTTGCCGAGGACGGATATGACATAGCGGTAAACTATCGGTCGAATGACGACGAGGCTCAAAAAACCGCGGACGAAATCATTGCCATGGGTCGCCGCGCCTTATGCTGCAAGGCGGATGTGTGTGACAGAGAACAGGTAGTTCAGATGGTGGATTCGGTATGCAGAGAACTGGGTATTCCCGACTTGTTGGTAAATAATGCCGGCGTTGTGGATGACAGGTATCTGCTCATGCTGACTGAGGATTCTCTCGACCGCAGTCTGGATATAAATATCAAAGGATATTTTCTGTGCGCTCAGTCGGTCGCGCTGAAAATGATGAGAAACAAAAAAGGAGTCATTATAAACATGTCTTCGGTAAGCTCTCTTCTTGCGCTTGAGGGACAAAGCGTATACAGCGCGACAAAGGGCGCCGTCAATTCGATGACCGCCACTCTCGCAAAAGAGCTCGCGAGGTATGGGATCAGAGTCAACGCCATAGCTCCCGGATTCATTGAGACAGAAATGCTTGAACATATTCCGGATGCCAAAAAGGACGAGTACTTGAAAAACATTCCGCAAAAAAGGTTCGGAAAGCCTGAGGAGGTCGCCAATCTTGTCTGTGCTCTCGCGTCTGACAGGCTTTCATACATTACCGGACAGACTATTGTGCTTGACGGAGGACTGAGCCTGTGAATATAATTGAAATCAACAAGAAAATCAAACAGCGTCCGCCATTTCAGATGATAGAGCGAGTAACCGAGCTTGAGGTCGGAAAGTATGCCAAGGGCATAAAATGCGTTTCGGTCAATGAGCCTTATTTTGCCGGTCATTTTCCGGACGCCCCCGTAATGCCCGGTGTTTTGCTTATCGAATGCGCGGCTCAGCTCTGTTCTCTGGTATTCGGAGACACAAAAAGCGAGTCGGATAAGCTTTATATGCTGCTTAAAGTAAAAGATTTTAAATTTTTAAAGCCCGTTATTCCCGGCGACAGGCTGGAAATCTCCGTAAAGGTAACCATGAGTTCGGCCGCGGCATATGAATTTGCCGCCGAAATCATGTGCGACGGAGTGCTAAAGGCGAAGGGAAGCATGTTGTTTACGGCAGTCGATACCGATTCGGTGTACAATTGACGGAAAAATATACGTTGTAAATAAAACGATTATTGTTCGGATTTTGCATTTGATTGAACGATCGATTTACGCGGATAATCAAATTACCTTCAAAAAGGGCTGACTCGGATTAAAATTCCGATACAATGCACGGCGCAAATGATATCGGAGTTGAGTTAAATTGTTTTTTGACTATAGCCAAGGTGAAGATTAATATTATAAAAACCAAGATCAAACAATAGTCTTGACCTTGGTTTTTTGTTGTGCTTATATAAGATGTACGGATTTGTCTTACCCTGTGTTTCGTTTGACAATCGGGATTGATGTTAAATCGAAAATTAATAAAATTAATTTATTCTGTTTTTGCTTTTGAAAATTCTTATTTTATAATTAAAAAAATTAATTTTGTTTTTAAATTATATTGACAAACGCTGAGATGTATGATATAATCGGGTTAATCTGACAGTAATGTATATTTTATTTATACGGAGCTTTGATATGGAATATAAAAAACCGAATGTATGCTGCGTTTGCGGAAGCAAACTTGTAATCACCGGACTCAGATGCGAAAGCTGCCAAACCGAAATACACGGAAAATTCTGCGGATGTGATTTCTGCTCGCTTACTCCCGAGCAGTCGGATTTTCTCAAAACATTTCTGAGATGCCGGGGAAGCATTAAAGAGATGGAAAGGGAAATGGGAGTGTCGTATCCTACGGTAAAAAACAGCCTTGAGAAACTTGTGCTCGCGCTGGGGTTGGACGCGCGGGAGGATATCGGGGACAGCGAAACCGGAAGCGACGAAAGACTGACCAAGGAAAAGGTTTTTGATATGCTGTCCCGTAAGGAAATAACCGCGGCTGAAGCTACGGCAATGCTTGAGGAAATCTTTGACGGACGGTAAAAATCTTAAAGTTTTTACAGAAGATGCTTTTAAAAAATATGTTGATCGTTTATGCGGACATTGACGGATTCAACAGCTTAGGAAGCTGTAAAAATACATGAACAGAAAGGATAACAATTATGGAAATCGCACGGATACTTGAACTTGTAAGAAAAGGTAAACTCGAGACGGGCGAGGCGGAAAAGCTCATACAGTCCGTATATGAGGAAAACGGAGGGGGTAAATCCTCGGAAAATACGGAAAAGGAGATTTCCGACCTGAATGAAAGGTTATCGGCGCTTGAAGCGTCTTTTGGTGAGTTTATCAGCGTTGCGCGGAATTTTTCCGGAACGCAACCGGAGGAGCTTGAGGACAGAATTGAAGAGCTGTCGGAAAGGATTGATGAAATTGAGTCCAAAGCGGATGATATTGAATCAATGACCGATGATCTGTCGGGTAGAATTGATGACATGACGGACGAGTTGTCGGACAGAATAGAGGAAATGAACGATGAAATTTCCGATATAGTGGGCGGCTGGGGAGAAAATATCGCTCTGACTATAGCCGAGATGCTTACG
>CASEEB010000064.1 GCA_949286815.1 uncultured Eubacteriales bacterium
CGCTGCTGTCTTTACCTATATAAAGTACACCTAAAGTGCCGTCATCGAGAGTGATATATGAAAAATCAGTTATAGGATTTTCTTTTTCCGCTGCCGCCTCTTCCTTGGTCTCCGACTCGTTATCCGGGTCTTTTTCGGAACCTCCGCACGCGGTAAGGGTTGACAGCATAATGGTAGCCGCCAAGAGATATATAATAGTTTTTTTCATACTTATTTTTCCTCCTGTTAATTCTCCTAACATGGGCTCATTATACCAACAGCGGGAATATTTGTCAATATTTATTTGGTTGTTTTAATAAAAATTATATTACAGGATATGTAATATAATTAAAAAACGAAGTTAAACTTCATATTTTTGACAAAAATGAACTTAAACTTCCAAAAATTACACGCTTGAAAAATTCTGCCCGTTTTTCCGAGCTTTCAAAATTCAAAAGGGCAGTTTAACTGAAAGGAGGGTGCATGGAAGAGATCGGCATAATTCTTGAACGTCACGATCAAAAGATAAAGCATCTTGAGGATGATATCATAAGTCTTCGTGAAATTCAGAATGAAATCAAATCAATGAATGAAGTGCTCATAACTCTTACCAACGAGTTGAAGCATACAAAGGAACATCTTGAAAGACATGATGTTGAGATTGAAGAGATGGACAGACAGCCAAAGCAGAGACTGCAGCAGATAATAACCGCCGTTGTTTCGGCTCTGGCGGGAGCTTTGATTTCCGCGGCTGTGGGTTTTATCTTTACATAATTACAGAAAGGGACAGCAAATGGATATTATGTCATATATCAAGCCGGAACTCATTGTTATTGTACCCGTTTTATACTGTATCGGTATGATACTTAAAAGCACAAGACTTGTAAACAAATGGATACCTCTGATATTGGGCGGTATATCCGTGGTTTTGTGTCTTATATGGGTGCTGTCACGCAGTGATATAGGGAATATACAAAATTTCGTGGGGGCTTTGTTTACCGCGGTAACACAAGGTATTCTGACAGCCGGCCTGAGCGTATATATAAATCAGATTTACAATCAAATGAAAAAGAAATAGCCTTGAAATAACAAAATTCAGCGGCGCGCGGGACGAAACCTTATCTGACCGCATAAAACGACATTTTTTGTACTTGTCTTTAAGAAATCAAATAGGCATACAAATTATTTGTCAAAAGTGCACAAAAAACAGGGCTGAAATTCTATCTTTCCGATATAAAAAAGTTGACATAAAATATTGAATTTTTTATCTGCTTGTTGTATAATTTATATATTGGGTAATATTTATGGGTTGTATTTTATGCATATTTGAATATTAACGCAATAATATTAAAGAGGAAAGGTAAAACCACGGAAAACCCGTGAGTGAAGGAATTATTCTATGGCAAATTACGACACCAAGCAGATCAGAAACATCGCTCTCGCAGGACACGGCGGGTGCGGAAAAACTTCATTGACCGAAGCTATGCTTTTTGCGAGCGGAGGAACCGACAGACTCGGAAAAATATCCGACGGAAATACGGTCTGTGATTTTGACCAGGAAGAAAAGACAAGGGGATTTTCTCTTTCATCGTCTGTCGCGCATGTTTTTTGGAAAGATATAAAGATAAATATTATAGATACACCCGGATATCTGGATTTTGAGGGTGAAGTCAATCAGGCGATACGTGTGGCGGACAGTGTTTTGATTTGCGTTGACGGAAAGGCGGGGCTTGAAGTCGGAACCGAGCTCGCTTGGGATAAAGCGCAGAGCGCCGGCATACCCAAGGCGTTTTTTATCAACAAGTGCGACGACCCCGACGCGCATTTCGGCGGGACATTCACAAAGCTGCATGAAAAATTCGGCACCTCTCTTTGCCCGGTGTTCATACCTGTAGGTAAGAGCGGTAAGGACATCATAATGATTGACCTCATTGATATGACGGCTTACAAATACGAGGACAGCGGCGAGAAAAGCCAGATTGACATGACGCCTGAGCTTGAAAAAGAGGCAGCCAAATATAAGGACGTATTAAACGAGGCTTTGGCGGGCACATCGGACGAGATGATGACAAAGTATTTTGACGGGGAAGAGTTTACCAAGGA
The DNA here is from genome assembly GCA_949286815.1 of uncultured Eubacteriales bacterium. GTDB lineage: Bacteria > Bacillota > Clostridia > Oscillospirales > CAG-272 > SVTX01. The sequence continues at coordinate 2,083 of CASEEB010000064.1, forward strand.
AGAGGCGGTCAACGCCCTGCACGAAGGCATCATTGACGGTTCGATAACTCCCGTATACTGCGGCGCCGCGACAAAACTCTGGGGCGTTACGGCTATGATGGACTCGATAGCGGAATCCTTCCCGCGCCACACCGCCAAAAAGAATGAAAAGAGTATCGACGGCAAAGATATAAAAATAGAGCCGGACGGCGACACCGCGTTGTTTGTGTTCAAGACCGTCGCTGATCCGTTTGTCGGAAAAATGTCGTATTTCAAGGTGATGAACGGAAAGCTGAAAAATGACGCTGTGCTTCGCAACTACAGAAGCGGAACTGAAGAAAAGCTTGCGCACATATACATAATGAAAGGCAATAAGCAGACCGAGGTCGAGGAGCTTTCCTGCGGAGATATCGGAATGGTGTCAAAGCTCGCGGACACGAATACCAATGATACGCTGAGTGTTTCGGGAAGTGTCGCTTACAATACGGTCAAGTATCCGACTCCGTATTACTGCCGCGCTATCCTTCCCGTATCCGCTAAGGATGAAAGTAAAATCTCACAGTCTATTTCAAAAATGCTTGAAGAAGACATGACGATAAGGTATGAAAACGACCCGGAGACAAAACAGCAGCTTATATACGGACTTGGAGATATGCACTTAGCGGTTTTGGCGGCGTCTCTCAAAAACCGTTTCGGCGTAAACATAAAGTATGAAATTCCGAAAATACCATACCGGGAAAAGATAACCAAAACGGTTGACGTGGAGGGTAAACATAAAAAGCAGAACGGCGGTTCCGGACAGTTCGGTCATGTATGGATAAAGTTTTCGCCGTCAGAAGAAGAGGGGCTTACCTTTACCGTCTCGGTTGTAGGCGGAGTAGTTCCCAAAAACTTCAACCCGGCGGTAGAGAAAGGCTTGCAGGACGCAATGGTCAAGGGCGCTTACGGATATCCCATGACAAGACTTGCGGCGGACCTGCACGACGGTTCGTATCATCCGGTCGATTCCGACGAAATTTCATTTAAGACCGCGGCGTCGATAGCGTATAAGAAATGCCTTGAACAAGCCGCTCCCGTATTGCTTGAGCCGATTGGCGACCTTGACGTTACCGTTCCGGAATATATGGTCGGAGACATTATGGGGGACCTGAATAAACGCCGCGGCGCCGTTATGGGCATGGAAGGCGCCGAAAAAGAGGGATACACTACTATTCACGCGTCTGTGCCGAAGGCGGAACTCTCTGACTATCCGACGGCTTTGAGGGCAATGACGCAGGGAAGAGGTCATTTTGAGTACAAAGTTACGGGATATGAAACGGTTCCCGCCGCGACCGCCGCTAAGGTAGTGGCAGCCGAGAGCTGACTTAAATAACGTTTAGTTTGTATATAAAAAATAGAATCTTTTCAGTATAACATGAATTGAGCATATCCGAAACCTCCGATAATGTTTTTCTTTAACATTTTATCAGATTTTTTCAGATATGCTCTTTATTTTTTCTTTTTTTGCATTTTGTAAAAAGTGAAAGATAGGTTACACAAAATGAAAAAAATTATGATTATTATCGCTGTATCACAGGTATAGCATTGATCAGTTAGAAAGGGTAACCATGAAGCATAAAAAACTTATAAGTATTATTGCGATTACGCTTGCTGTTATAATAATATTAATAATAATTGGTACGGTTGTGGTTGTTTCTGCAGGCTCAATAGAATATCGATTTTTTACTGATATTAATAGTTTTAAAAAATTAGATGAATATTCTACAAATAAAATTGATTTGTCTAATGATAATGAACTTAAAGAGCTTGAAGTTGTTTTTTATTATGCCGAAGAAATATCCTATGAAGGAAAAAATTATTCTATAATGGCATATGTATTTGCAGATAACACATCGGCTTCAACATATTTTAAAAAATGTACAGGCAAGGAATCGGTGAATAATTGGAATTTTTCTTTAAAATCTAACTTGTTTTTTCATTCTGAATATATAGCGTTTTACGATAATTGTTTGTATCGTGTGATAGGAGGAAATTATAAATCGTTTGTAGAAGTAGTAAACTTTATTAGTGAATCATTTCCTATTGATTATCATGACTTGTATGAAAATGAGCAGACAGAATAGTTTTTTATAACTTGGTATACCGATTTGTCAAATGTTGAATAACGAGCTGATATGGGACATTTATTACTTACCTAACCATTACAATATACAACACAAGCAGAACAAAGCTTGTATCTTATGTACGCTTGAGGCAATTTCAAACAGATCAACCGACTGTATACGAGGATTGGATTATGGTAAAAAAGAGAAAAAAATTATTAATTATAATATTTATTGCTATAACTATTTTTATAATATTATTTGCGCTTATAATATACAACATATGGTATAATATGATTGATATTAGAGGGCTTGAATTTTACAGAGGCGAAGAAATTCACAAAGTATATTTAAGAGATCGTATGATGTATTTTACAACAACCAATGGAGATGGTTATGTTGTTGGAAATTGGGCTTTTTCCGGTTCAAGACTATATAGAAATGCAGAAAGTTGTCATATTACAAACACGGATTTGAAATTGCCGGTTAAGTTTTTTGAAGGAAAAATAAAAGATATTTATCCATATTCGGGCGGGGCGTTATTTATCACAGAAGAGTTGACTGTTTACAATATGGTTGATCTTGAAGTAGATAAAATTGCCGAAAACTGCATATATGCGTTTAGTGGTGGTAAGTCAAATGAAATATATGTTATAGATTGTAATAATCGTTTAATGTACGTTAATGATGAAAATGCAAGTAAGTTAATATTGGAGAATGTTGCTCAGGCAAAACAAATAAACAAAAAGTTATTTGTCTTGTTCGAGGATGGAATATTAAAAAGTTATGATATAAGTAGAGAAAATCAAACTATCAACAATGAGACGGTCATATATAGTGGAGTAAAAAGCTTTGATGTTAGGGATACATCATTAAAATTTATAGATGGTAAGTACATTACTGATTCAGAAAATACGACTTTTGATAATAGTATTATGGTCGTGTTAACAAAAGAAGACGAATTGTATATTAAAGGCACATATAATATATTAATGAGTTATTTTAAGGTGGGTCTCCCGGAAGTACCTGAGCCGTATTGTATTAGCGATTGGTTAAAAATTGGTGAAAATGTGTATATGTACTCTTTATCAACGATGGGTACTATTATTATTATTGATCAAAATAAAATAGCTTCATATTATGGGCTTGAAACAAAGTGGACAATAACTCCTAAGATAGTCAATGCAGAAATTGAAGTAAAAAATGTAGAAAGTATAGCGATGGGGGAGCTGTGTTTCTGTGTGCAGACTAAAGCAGGAATATTGAATTTTTGGGGAGACGATGGACAAAATCAATTCTGTTCGACAGATGGTAATATTCATGTTTTTCCTTATGATGAGCCGTCAGTATTCAACTCAAAAAATTATCAATATGATTAGTAAAATCGATGAGGCATGACGGGGCTGAATTCAGACCTATTCGGTTTTCGGTAACACGGACTTACAGCATGAAGCAAATTCCGGGATATGATTTTTCAGAACCTGAAGATAAATAAAGGAGACTTTTAAATGAAAACGATTAAATTGTATTGGTTAATACTT
>CASEEB010000065.1 GCA_949286815.1 uncultured Eubacteriales bacterium
AAAATTTGCTCTGCCGTCCAAAGTAAGATAAAGCATTTTTTCCCTTTGACACACGTTTTTAATAGTAAGCACGGCGCTGTCCGGAAAAATGAGAGGCTTTGCCGAAAGCGAATGGGGACAGATAGGTGTAACGCAAAAACAACTCAGCCTGGGATCGACTATAGCGCCGCCCGCCGCCATCGAATACGCCGTCGAACCCGTAGGAGTGGCGACTATAATACCGTCCGCTCGGTATGCGGCGATAGGAACCTTGCCCTCCGAAAGCTCCAGATCCACAATCCTTGAAATCGACCCGTTGGTTATGGCGGCGTCATTCAAGGCAAAACCGCTTGAACGCACCTTTCCGGAGCCCGATACAATCTCAACATTCAACATAGACCTGTTCTCTATCTCATAATCTCCCTGAACCATCCGGGTAATCAGATCAATTTCACCGGGCTCCAGCTCCGCCATGAATCCTATCCTGCCAAGATTCACACCTATAATCGGAGTTCCGAAAGGCGCCGCCTGTCTTGCGGACTCAAGAATGGTTCCGTCTCCGCCCAGCACCGCAACCGCGTCGGTATCAGAGTAGATTTTATCCGCGGGCAAAAAAACGATATTCAGTCCCCACTTGTTCATGCGGTTGACCTTGTCCTTGTTGTGAACCGAAACCGCAATCTCGCAGCCGCACTCATTCAGCTTTCTGGCGACTGACATGGCAACACCTGCTTTTTCATATATATTGAAGTTTGTAACTACAGACACTCTGTGTATTTTGTCCGTCATATCGGTCTTATCCTCACTCCCGGCAAATCTGCCGAATATTTAAATTTTCAAGAGCGGTTTTTTCTTCCTCGGATTTTATAAAATAACCGAGATACTCAATGTTTCCGTCCCCTCCCAATATCGGAGACTTTATAAGTCCGCGCAAATACAGTTTATTTTCATGCGCCGCTCTCACGACTCTGTCCACCGCAAGCTCTCTGTCCGAAGCGCGCTTTACTATACCGTTTTTTCCTACCGCCTTGATTCCCGCCTCAAACTGAGGTTTTATCAGACTTATCAAAAATCCTCCCTCACGAATTACCTCCGAAAGAGACGGAATAATCAGACTCTGAGATATAAACGAAACGTCCATAACCGCTCCGTCAAACACCCCTACGTCTTCTTTTTTCAGAAATCGGGCATTGTATTCTTCAAACAACGTAACTCGCTCGTCCTTGCGAAGCCTTGGATGAAGCTGCCCTTTTCCCGCGTCCACCGCGGTAACACCCGCGGCCCCGTTTTGCAAAAGACAATCACAGAAACCTCCCGTGGATGCTCCCACGTCAATTATACGCAGACCTTTGACATCGACGTTAAAGCTTTTAAGCGCTCCCTCAAGCTTCAGCCCTCCGCGGCTTACGAATCTTTCGCTGTTAATGACATGTATAACATGCTCACTGCCCTCGTCCAGATCATACGACGGCTTTATTATCTTAAACCCGTCTACATACACGTTGCCTTCAAGTATCAGCTTTTCCGCCTTGGTGCGGCTTTCGGCATAATTAAACTGTGCAAGATATCGGTCAATTCTCATAATTTCACGCGAAAACAGGTATGAGCTTTACCAAAAAAGGTACCGCAATACCTACGACCGCACCCGCGAAAACCTGTAGCGGAGTATGCCCGACAAGTTCTCTTAACGCCGATATCTGATGCTCATGATCCTGTTTTAAAGACATTGAATATTCTTTCAATATGATGTTAAGCGCCTTTGCGTGTTCTCCGACTTCCCGGCGCATTCCCATAGCGTCTCTCATTACGATCAACGCAAGAGTGGCGCAGATGGCAAATTCGGACGAGCCGAAACCGTGCTTAATCACAGATGAGCAAGTCAACGCGCAAACCGCCGCCGTATGCGAAGACGGCATCCCACCCGTACCGAACAGAAATTCAGCCGGCGTAAATTTTTTCAGTTTGAAAACACCGGTAAAAGCCTTCAACACCTGAGCCACAAACCAGCCCGCCACCGCCGAAACAACCATGTAATTAGTCACAAGGTCATATAAATATTTCAAAACAAAGCCTCTTTTCTTACTTACGCAAATTTTTTAACCTTTAAATCGGTTTAACAAAGTCAAAAAACTCACTTTTTACGATTGCAAAGATACTCCGCCAAGGCGCAAAGTTTTTCGCCGCCGCTGTACTTTTCCATAATTTTCACGGCTTCGCATGTATTGCTCCGGGCAAAATCCATTGCCTTTGGAATATCATAAAAAGACATAAATGTCGTCTTGTGGTTTTCACGGTCCTTTCCGGGATTCTTACCCAGCTCCTCGACAGTAGACGTAACGTCAAGAATATCGTCAACTATCTGAAAGACGAGCCCTATTCTCTGAGCAAACGCGGTTACGTCCTTCATTTTTTCGTCATCAGCCGGCACCCCCGCCGCAAAAGCTCCGAGCTGCGCCGCCACGCAAATCAATGCTCCCGTTTTTCCGGCATAAAGTTCGACGAGCTCCTCAAGTGAAATCTGATTGTTCTCTCCGTACATGTCCATCGCCTGCCCCTTAACCATTCCGTAGCTGCCTGCCGCCTTTGAAAGTATTCCCGCGGCAAGCGCGGCGCAGTCCCCCGAAACGTGAGGATTCATCGCGCACTCATAAAAGGCGTCCGTAAGCAGTCCGTCACCCGCCAAAAGCGCGTAATCCTCTCCGAAAGCCACATGACTTGCCGGCTTGCCTCTGCGCATATCGTCGTTATCCATGCACGGCAGATCATCGTGAATCAAAGAATATGTGTGTATCATTTCGACCGCGGCGGCAAACGGCAGCGCCGCTTCTGTCTCTCCGCCGAAAATACGGCACACCTCAAGCACAAGAGCCGGACGAATTCGCTTGCCGCCCGCCATAAGACTGTATTTTTCCGCGCGGTACAGCTTTTCACAGGCACGCCCGCCCGTTTTCTCATCACAATATTTTTTATTCAGATAAAAATCAATCGTATCCGAATGCTCTCGCAGCATATCAAGGGCAAGCTCTTCATATCCTGTTTTATTCATAATAATCTCCCATGCCGCCGCAGGCGGCGCAAAAAATATAAAAAATTTCGGTTTTGTGAAACAAAACAATTCGCAGAAACGAAACAACTTCGCATAGTGAAATAATTTTGCAAAGCAAATCAATTTTGAACAGTGCAACAAAGGCGTAGAGCTTTTCAAAATTAAAACGTGAAATCATACGCGCTTTGACGCTGAAAATTATCACGTTGTCTCGGTTCTTCGCTATGTATTATGTAATCTTGAACAAGTACATTGTCAGGAAAGCTGTTCCGGCTCAATATTCACCTCGTCTATATTGCCGTCGGGCTGTCTTTGCAGTATTTTTATCTTTCTCTGCGCGGCTTCAAGCTCTCCGGTGCATTTGCCGACAAGCTTCATTCCCTCCTCATACAGCTTCAATGACTTGTCCAATTCAAGCTTGTCATCCTCAAGCTGCGAAACTATTTCCTCCAGTCTTGACAGCATTTCCTCAAGACTCTGTTTTTTCTTCTCCGCCATTTTTCGCCCTCTTTTCAGTTTTTGACTCTTCAGTATTTTTTCAATAAGGGTCTAAGCCCCGTCATTCAATTTTTTCAGTGGAAGATTGTATCTCATTACCGAGAAAATCAAGCGGCTCACGCCTTTTTGGCGGGGGACATCTTAATGCAGTTATAATAGCGTCGGCACTGCCGTCCGCAAAAATTATTTTCACAACACTGCCCTCTTCAAGCTCACGTGCCGCTCTTATAATCTCCCCGCTTTGGTTCTCTACCACAGAGTAACCCTTCGCCAAAAGCGAAAGCGGATTTGACAAAGTAAGCTTTGCGCTGACAACCCCGATTATGTTTTTGAGATCTGACAGCTTTTTTTCCATCAGGATATCAAGCCTGTCCGAAAAACCCGATACCCTCATCAGTTTCTCCGTCAGTACATACTCCGGAGAACGCATTTCCACAGACTTAGCCAAAGACTCCTTTTTTGCTTTAATTCTGTCAAACTTTGCGCATATCCTCAAATTCGCTTCATTTTTAAGATCCCGTATTCTGTTTTTAAACCCGTTCATGTCCGGAAACACTATTTCCGCCGCGGCGGACGGGGTCGGCGCGCGCACATCCGCCACAAAGTCACAAATTGTAAAATCCGTCTCATGCCCCACCGCGGATACTACCGGTATTTCGGATTCATATATCTGTCTGGCGAGTCCTTCGTCGTTGAACGACCACAGGTCCTCCGCCGAGCCGCCTCCCCTGCCTATGATTATTACGTCAACATGGCTTTTCTGATTGAAATACCTGATTCCCGAAGACAAGCTCCGGGCGGCGTCCTCGCCCTGAACAAGCGCGGGAAATATGACAATTTCGGTCTGCGGGCTTCTCCTGCCCGAAATGTTAAGCATGTCGTGAATAGCGGCTCCGGACGCCGAAGTTATAATTCCAACCCTTTCGGGACAGCGCGGAATAATTTTCTTATGGGACGAGTCAAAAAGTCCCTCGCTCATAAGCTTAGCCTTAAGCCTTTCAAACGCGAGCGCCAGCGCTCCCGCCCCGTCAGGCTGCATTTCGTCGGCGTATATCTGATATTCACCCCTTGCGGTATATGAGGAAATTCTTCCGTGAAGCAAGACCTTATCTCCGTCAGACGGGACAAATTTCAGCTTTTGGGCATAACTTCTGAACATTACCGCCTTGATAATACCCTCTGAATCCTTCAGAGAAAAATACAGATGTCCGGTTGAGTATTGATTTTTAAAATTTGAAATCTCGCCCCTTATCCATATGTTTCCGAGCACCGGATCCGAGTCAAGTCTCAGTTTTATATATTCATTTATTTCAGAAACGCTGAACACATTATTGTCATTCCGCATTTTAATACCTCATGCCGCCGCTGGCGGCTCAAATAGACATGAAAAATTTTCGATTTTATAAAATTGAAACCGCCTTGATTTCAACTTGATTTTACGTCGTGTTTTCTCTGGTTTCAATCTGTTTGCTGAGATTGACAAAACAAAAAACGGTCTTTTGCCAAAAGCGCCGTGCCCGCCGCGTTATCCGACGAAAATTCAGGCTGAGCGAAATACGAATTTTCATACGCTGACAGTTTTTTTCTTATTCTGCGGTTGCGCATCACTCCGCCGGCATATAACACGGGTATATGGCCGAACTTCATTCTTGCGGCTTTTGTCATCTCACACAGTGTATCTCCGATAAAGTCGAATACATAAGCGCTTACAAGTCCGGCGTCCTGTGTTTTCGCGTAAAGCTCAGATGCAAGGTTTTCAAGTCCGGACAGGTTGCAGTATGTATCCCTGACCGAAATTTTTGTTTTCTGCCCTTCATAGTCACGCTCTGACGCGAGCTTTTCCATCTCCGCCCCGCAAGGAAAAGACAGACCCATTCTGACTCCGGTTCTGTCGATCGCCTGACCGGCGTTGATATCAAGGCTGCCTCCTATGCTCTCCGCGCGCAAACCGTCCCTGTCGAATGTGACATACAGCAAATCGGTCGTTCCGCCGGAAACATGAAATGCTAAAAACTTTGAAAATTTAAAAATGTCAACCGCGCCGGACGAATATACCGCCGCGGATATATGACCGCATTGATGCGAAAATTCGTAAATCTGACACTCATAACTCAGAGCCGCGGCAAAGCTGTGCGCCGCGGCAATCCCGGGAAGAAAACACGGCATATATGAGTTTTCCGTATCCCGCGGTCTGCAACTCACTCCGACAGCCGCCACGCGCATATTGGGGCGCGCCGACAATTCTTTTTTTATCTCATCCATGCATACCGGCAGATTTTTAACATGGGCAAAAACCGCGTCGCTTTGTCTCAACCCGCATTCACCCGGTCTGACCGGCAGCATTTTTCTGACATTGGCAATAATTTCTCCGTCAACAGTACAGACAGCCACGGAGGTGGTATAGTTGCTCGTGTCAATACCCAAAAAAACTTTATTTCCCGTATTATTCGGCATAATTAATTTTCCGTGGCACCGCCTTTTTTCCGCGAAATTTTTTTCTCGGAAAATTGTGCCTCAGACTCATTTTCATTCGGTTTTTCTTTTTGTTCGCCCTCTTTATTCAAGACCTCAAGCTCTCTTTTTGCGGAAGCGACAAACGACTCTACTCCCACTTTTACAATATCCTTATCTATACTTGAAAGCACCCCGTTTACAAAAGCTCTTGCTTTTTCTTCACCGTACTTCTTACTTAACTCGACCGCCTCGCTGACAGATATGTTTGAATGTATATCCTTTACAAAAAGCATTTCATAAACCGCAAGCCTGATAACCGTTCGCGACACTTTCGACAAGCGGTCTGCCTTCCATCCCTTGGCATATTTGCCGATTATAAAATCCAGCAATTCGGTATTTTCGCAGATTCCGAAAAAACAGCTTTTTATATATATATTGTCCGGGATATCTCTGTTTTCGCAGGAAAGCTCATATATCCCCAATTTTTCATCATCTTTTTTGAACTCAGTCTCAAACAGAAGCCCGAAGAGCATGTCCCTGGCTTCTTTTCTGCTTATCTGTCCCATATATAATCCTTTCAGAAAAACCTGTATATCTATATAATTATTACAAAAGATTTTCGGAATACACGCACATTAACTTACATAAAATATACCGTATCTATTATACATAAAATTCGCTCTGTTGTCAAGGTTATATGAATAATTATTTATACATTTATGCATATATGGCGACACCGCGTCAAAATAAGTCAAAGAAAGGATAAATATGAAACAAAGATTTTCTGTTCTGATACTTACGCTTATTGTCGCTATCGTCGCGGTATCACAGGGCATTTCAAAAAAGGACCTGGAAAAGGCAGAGGTCGCCGCGGCGGCACAAAGCGACGGGTATATAAAATACATCGATTTCACTCCGACAAGCAAAGTAATGAGTGACTGTCTGGATGTGGACACAAGCACTTACAAAAGCGAAAATCACATCAGCTGGATCACTTTGCTCGCGTTATTGTCATCGGAATACTACGGAGATTTCGGAAGATACTCAAAAAGCCGGCTCGACAGTCTGGTAAACGAGATAAATCAAAACGGAGTTGAGTCCGCAATTAAAAACCGCAAGCTTTATGACTATTACCTTGAAGCATACTCCGCCGTTCTCGGAGGCATGGTCGGCGAATACACCGAAGTGACCGTCTCGGAGGACGGTAGCGAAACAAGAAAAAAATGTTACGGTCTGAGGGTTTTTTCCCCGATAGCGTCCGGTTATTATTACTCAGACTATGACGATTTCGGCGCCTCCAGGTCTTACGGGTACAAGCGTTCCCACCTGGGGCACGACCTGCTCGGAAGTGTGGGAACTCCGATAATCGCGACCGAAAGCGGTTATATCGAACATCTCGGCTGGAATATGTACGGGGGCTGGCGAATCGGAATACGCTCATACGACGGGCAAAGATACTATTATTACGCTCATCTGCGTTCCGGGCATCCGTATGCCGCGGATTTATATGAGGGCAAACAGATTAATGCCGGAGAGGTAATCGGGTATCTCGGAATGACAGGATATTCGAGAAAAGAAGACACCAACGGCATAGATACCCCGCATCTGCACTACGGTCTGCAAATCATTTTTGACGAATCTCAGATAGATGGCTACAACCAGATATGGTGTGACATGTACGCGCTCTGCGAATTTCTCACAAAAAACCGCGCCAAGACCTATGTTAAGGATAAAGACCGTTATTCCCGCGTCTTTTATGAATATCCGGAAACACCGGACTGATACTGTGAA
>CASEEB010000066.1 GCA_949286815.1 uncultured Eubacteriales bacterium
TCATAAAAGGAAACAGAAATGTCGGATATTAAGAAAAAAGTCGCGGTTATCACATTGGGATGCAAGGTAAATCAGTATGAATCCGAAGCAATCTCCGAAGGTCTTGTAAAATCGGGATATGAAATTGCAAAAGAAGACGAAAAGTGCTTTGCTTATATTATAAATACCTGCACTGTAACCGCTGAATCCGACCGTAAGGCAAGGCAGATGATACGCCGTGCCATATCAAAAAACCCGGACGCGTATATTCTGGTTGCCGGCTGTTATTCACAGACAAATCCGGACGCCGTTGCCGCGATTTCCGGTGTTGACTATATTTGCGGTTCTTCAAATAAGTTGTCAATTATTAAAAAACTGCGTGAGTTGGACATTCAGGGACACAAAAATTTCAGCGCTGAGATTTCAATAGAAGACTTGAACGCTGCCGGATTTGAGAAAATGTGTATTGAAAAATTTGACCGGACACGCGCGTATATAAAAATACAGGACGGATGCGAGTCAAAATGTACATATTGTGTCATTCCCTTAGCGCGCGGGCATATTCGCTCAAAGCCTTTTGACGATGTTATTTCGGAAGCCGAACGGCTTACCGCGGGGGGATGTCGGGAGATTGTGCTTACGGGTATAGAAACCGCTTCATACGGCAAAGACCTGTCCCCTAATGAAAATCTTGCCGAATTGCTGTGCAGAATAGACAAGATTGAAAATATAGGCAGGGTCAGACTCGGTTCACTGGACCCGTCGGCATTGAAGCCGGAATTTATTGATAAGGTTTCCTCTCTCAAGTCGCTTGCGCATCATTTTCACCTGTCGATTCAAAGCGGAAGCGACAGAATACTCGCGCTGATGAAAAGAAAATACAACTCTGAGCAGGCAATGAACACAATAAATCTTCTGAGACAGGCATTTGGGGACATTCAGCTTACTACCGATATTATAGTCGGATTTCCGGGCGAGAGCGACGAGGATTTCAGACAGACCTGCGACTTCGCAAGCAAGGCGGGTTTTCTGATGATACATGTTTTTCCGTATTCAAAACGCGAGGGTACAAAGGCGGCCGAAATGGATAATCAGACAGCCGAAAATGTAAAACACGAAAGAGTCAGAATATTGTCGGCTCTGGCAAAACAGATAAGACGCGGGATACTTGACTCTTTTGTCCAGAATGATAAAGTTACCGATGTGCTGTTTGAGTACTCATCCGACGGATATATGTACGGACACTCCCCGGAGTTTGTTGAGATCCGTGTCAGGACAGACTGTGATTTGCGCTCACAGATAAAAAAAGTCAGGATAATTTCACATAACGGTGAATTCTGCGAGGGATTATTATATAACTAAATTAAGATGTCCCCTTTTTAAGCGGGTGCCACTTAATTTTTCAGCGGTGAGATACAATCTCCCACTGAAAACGTTGAATGATGGGGCTTAGCCCCATATTCAATCAATTGATTACAGGCGTTTTAACGTCGCAACCATATTGTTTTATGTTTTATAAGGAGGCAGGTAAGCTGATGTTTGTAAAAACCAAAGAACGGAAAAAAGGTATTGTCAGAGACTTTCCTGATCTGAGTGACGAGTCTCTCGGTCTTATGGCTGAGGACCTCGGACTGTATATGACTTTGTCGGAACTCAAATACTGCGCTTCGCAGATGAAAGCCGATAAAGTAAAGGATATAACGCTTGACGAATTGTATATACTTGACAGTATCTGCTCGTCCGCAAACTTCTATCCGGAGAAAATCGAAATCGACAGCTTCTCTACAGACAGCCAGTATATTGCCGAAACATATACCGATTTTATAAAAAGAAGACAGGAGCTGGACAACGGTCAAAGCAGACCTGTAAATCTTGTGTCATTTTTGGCGACCGCAAGCGAATATCTATACAAAAACCGTAAAAGACTGCCGTTTTCGGCAAACTTTGCCCCGTCGGTTGAAAATTCGGATCTTGTGAGACTTTGCGGAGGATTATCGGCTGACAATGATTCGTTTAAGATAACTTCATACGGCGGCGACGGAATGGTGTCGTCTTTCGGCATATATAAAAAAGCGATTCCGTTCAAAAGAATAAGGGAAACTGACGGTAATCTGCTTGCCGTAGTTATTCCTCATGACGGAGAGAGTGCGGCGGAGTATGAGAAAAATTGCATCGCGTTTCTGAATGATACTCTGATCCGCAATACAGCCTGCAATCCTGAAGTTACTTCAAAGACAGGCATAATCGAAAGAATTTCAAGATATACTTCGGGATTTGACGTAAATATAAAAAAATATCCCGCGGATGCCTCACGGATGTGCTATGCCGATTATGCGGCGTCTCTTAAAGGAATGCTGAACTTTATTATTTCACCTTCGGATATCGCCAACGTGTCGCAAGCGGCGAAAAGAATGAACATAAGAGTTTTTTCCGTAGGAGAGATTACTTCCACCGGGTGTTTCAGAATTATAGACAAAGACCTTGTGACCGCGACAATCAAGACGAGTCTTTTGAGCTCTGTCGCGTTGCGTTCGGTCAACGCCGTCACTGTAAACCGCGAAAATATCAATGACCCGAACAGCTCTTATGTCGTTTCCTCAAACGTAAGTCCGGAAAAACACGCCTCTTTGCTTGTTCGTGAATACACAAACGACAGTTTCAAAAGTTCCGATATGCTTACATCGGCGTCTGTCGGCTGTCTGGATAATAATCCTTTTATGTCCGCCATGTATGCTTCCCTTTCCTCGGTTACAAAGCTTGTTTGCGCGGGAGCCAATTGGCGCAATACTTCTGTCAGCTGCGATATTAAATTGGACGAGAAAAGGGATGCCGGAGCTTTGAGCAGAAATCTGGCGGCTTTTCTGGGTCTTTACCGGGTTCAGACCGAATTGTCGGTGATCTCCGCCGGAAGCAAAGCGGATTTCGGAACAGACTCCGGCAATGGCGGAAATATTGCGGTATATGCGTCGGCTCAGATTCCGCCGAAAAAAATCTCCGACACATTTGTATCGCCCGGACATGACATATATTTACTCACTTTCCGGATAAACGACAACGGTATGCCGGATTTTGACGGGCTGAGAAAGTTTTACGATAATTATTCCCGCCTTGTGGATGAAGGTAAGATTATTTCCGCGCGTACGGTTGCCGGAAAAAATGTAAAGGAAACTCTCTCTCAGATGTGCTCCGGTAATCTGGCTGTTGAATTTGACGGCGGCTTTTCAAATACCGGACTTAATCCGCATCTGGCTATAATAGCGGAGGTAAAAGAGCCTGTGGACGGAATAAAAATCGGAACCACCGCGCTTAATGTCTCCGAAGCTTCCGAAAAAGACTCTGTATCTGAAAAGAATACAAGCATCAGAGCCGGTATAATATCTAAAATATATTATCCCGATGTACGGGTGGCGCTTGTATGCTTCAACGGAAATACACGTGAACAAAAAATACTTTCGGATATGTTTGAATACTCCGGCGCTGCCGTGAACATTGTTACGGGATCGTGTGACAGAAAGAGCTATGACCTGATATCCCTTGAAATGAGACGTTCCTGCATTACGGTTTTCTGCGGAGACAGGGACTCGGTGACGGGCGCTTTGAATGACCTTAGAATTAAGTACGCGTCCGATGAATATATATCGCAGGGCAAACTGCTTATTTCCTACGGATGCGGGGCGAGCGAAGCGTTCGCAAAGGCGTTCGGAATCAATATCCCTGACGGTGATTGTAGTGAAATATCTGCGTCGGATAATTTGCGCGTTTATTCCTCTGAGGTGTCTTCACCTTTTTCCGGAATTGATTACTCATATAATTGCTCCGTCGGTTCTGACAATTATCCTGTAAAGCCCGGCGATTTAGATTCTCTGATAAAGGTCCGTAACAACGAAAATATATACTCTGACGGATTTTTGTCTGAAGACGGGTGCAAAGCGGCATTCTTTTCAATTCTCACGGATGAAACCGTAAGATCGGCTGTACAATACTTTCAGTGACGGATTTATTTTCTCAGAGTGCCTTTCAATAATTAAATTTAATCGTGAAAAACCGCACATACGGTAATATATAAAAAATAAAGAGGTGTTTTTTTACTATGGAAAATGAAATAAAAAAGGGCGGAATATCGGTAGAGACAAATCATATATTCCCGATAATAAAAAAGTGGCTGTATTCGGAAAAGGACATTTTCCTTCGTGAAATAGTGTCAAACGCTACTGACGCGATAACAAAGCTGAAACGGCTCTCCTCTCTCGGTCAGTACGACGGAGGAGATGAAAAATATTCTGTCACGGTTACACTTGACAAGGACGCGAAAACACTGACGGTTTCGGATAACGGCATCGGAATGACCGAGGAAGAGCTTGAAAAGTATATATGCTCAATTGCGCTGTCCGGAGCGCTTGACTTTATTCAGAAATATGAAGACCAAAATCAGAACAACGGAATAATCGGTCATTTCGGACTCGGATTTTATTCCTCGTTTATGGTTTCGGACACAGTCGAAATAATAACGAAGTCATATACCGGAGAGAGCGCGGTTCACTGGACGTGCAACGGAGCGGGAGAATACGAGATTGAAAGCTGCGAGCGGGACGGACACGGTACCGATGTGATAATGCATATATCCGAAGAAGAAAACGAGTATCTGGACAAATATAAAATACGCGAAATTCTCGATAAGTACTGCTCCTTTATGTCTGTAGACATATTTTTCAAAGAAGAGGATTCCTCAGAAGACAAAAAAGAGGAAACCGAGGATGATAAGCCCATAAACAACACTTCCCCGCTCTGGCTGAAAAATCCCTCGGACTGCACTGACGAGGAGTATAACGAGTTTTACAAAAAAGTATTCGGCGACTACCGTGATCCTCTGTTCCACATTCACATAAACGCGGATTATCCGCTTAATTTCAAGGGTATACTCTATTTCCCAAAGCGTACCAACGAGTATGAGTCTTACGAAGGTCAGGTCAAGCTGTTTTACAATCAGGTTTTTGTCGCGGACGATATAAAGGATGTGATTCCCGATTATCTGCTTATGCTCAAAGGTGTGCTTGACTGCCCCGAACTTCCCCTCAATGTCTCAAGAAGCTATCTTCAGGATAACGCGTATATTAAAAAGGTCGCGTCTCATATTGTAAAAAAGGTTGCCGACAAGCTCTGCTCAATGTGCCAGAACGACAGGGATAAATATGAGGAAATCTGGAGAGAGCTTAAACTGTTTGTCGAGTACGCGTCTCTCAGAGACCGCAAATTTCACGACAGGGTGAAGCCGTCCTATCTGCTTGAGCTTTGCGACGGAAAGTTTATGACGGTGGAGGAATACCTGAAGGACTGCGAGGAAACTCATAAAGATATTGTATATTACGCTACAGACAAGGAACTTCAGGCGCAGTATATATCTATGTTTGAATCCCAAGGTTCAAAAATTGCCCTGTTCAATCATCAGCTTGACACACAGTATATCGGAATGTGCGAGAACGCTGACGATAAAGTCAAATTCAAGAGAATAGATTCTGATGTCGCCGACATGCTGAAGAGCGATGAGAACGCGGCGGAAAATGAAGAACTGACAAAACTTTTCCGTGAGGTTTCGGGCAATGAAAAGCTCAATGTAAGCTTTCAGGCGTTGAAAGACGAAAAAGTTCCCGCGCTCATAACGCTTTCCGAGGAATCGCGCCGCATGGATGATATGATGAAGATGTACGCGGGCATGGGGATGAATGTGGGAGACGGACAATTTCCTACCGAATACACATTGGTTGTAAACTCAAAATCTCCTTTGATAGCCAGACTTTCTGAAATCGGCAAGGACGACCCGGAAAAATCAAAGCTTATGGCGTCCGAAATTTACAAACTTTCCGTGCTTGCGCAAAGGCGTATGACCTCGGACGAGCTGAAGAGCTTCTTGTCAGACAGCTTTTCGCTTCTCGGTCTGCTTTAATTAATCTGATATGGGACTTATATATTCTGATATTCCCGAGCTGGACGGCAGGGACACGGATCTGGTTCTGCGCAATCTTAAAGAGACAGAAAGCGAACTTGACAGGATAGTTGAAAAGCGCTTGGCTCACCTGTCCGAGTTGTCCAACTCTGTCATCAACGACGGCGGAGACCCGGATATTATAAAAAGCATCATACTTTCTCTGAAGTCCGACAGCTATGACAATTCGGAGAATATAATTGAAGAAAACAGGAGCGGCGCGAGGGCTATATATTCCAGACTTTCATTTACGGAAAGAATGATAATCTGCGACAATATTGCCAAACGGTTGTTTACCGACAAAAGACTCGCTTCGGACTTGCTTTTTTCCGGTGAGTCGGAAGAAATCTCAAGCGCCGCGTCAGAGAGGATTGCATATCTGAAAAATTCATATAACGACAATGTTTATATGCAGTTTTCAGCTTTGTTTTCCTCTCCCCGCGCCGCTTACTTTGAGAGCATAACCGATGTGTGCGAAAGCGTATATAACGAAAACTGCGAATACTGCATACTGCCGATAGAGACTTCATCGGACGGAAAACTTACAGCCTTTTACGAAATCATTCTGAAATACGGTTTTAAAATAGCCGCGGTGTATGATCTTAGCCATTCCGAGGATAAAAAATATACAAGATATGCCCTTTTGAGCAAAAAACTGCGCCGGGAAGCGTCTAAAGAAGCGGCTATTAAATCCAAATCTAAAGTAAGATTTTTTGAATTTGCCGTGGAGTGCGATGAATATCCCACAATAACGGATATTTTATGTGCCGCGGATTATTGTTCCATGAAGCTGAGGCGGATAGACACTCTGAATTTCATATCCGAAAAGTCCCAGAAATCTCCGCTTATATGCCCTGTTTTCAGAATTGACAGTTCGGATTTTCTGACTTTTATGACATTTTTGTCTATCGACTGTCCCGATTTTTACACTATAGGAATATATAGACAGATCTGAATTTCGCAAGACCGGTATAATTTCAGTACAATTTCATATGATTAATAACGAAAGGATTACTTAAAGATGGTCAAGCATATAACCTATACACCGCATGGTGTCTGTTCAAGAAAAATAGATATAACGATTGAAGATGATATAATAACAGACGCAAAATTTACCGGCGGATGCAATGGCAATACCCAGGGAGTATGTTCATTGATAAAGGGTATGACGGTAAATGAGGTTATCGAACGACTCGAAGGCATAAAGTGCGGTTTTCGCTCCACTTCATGTCCCGACCAGCTTTCAAAGGCGCTTAAGCAGTATCAGGCGGAAAAAGAAAGCTGACTTTGTATGAGAACAGCGTGAAAATTTTACTTTTCAGCATCAAGCTTATATGATTTTCACGCATAAATTTTCTGAAGAACTGGACGCTTTTTGTTTCGCTTTTGCAAATTATTTCGCTTCTGCGAATTGTTTCACTTTGCAAAACCCGAAATTTTTTCAATAAGGGGCAAAGCCCCGTCATTCAACGATTTCAGTGGGAGATTGTATCTCCACACTGAAAAAATTAAGTGGCATAACATCTTAATTTAGTCATATCCTGTTTGCACCGTCTGTGGCGGCATGGGAGATTAAAAGGCGTTATACATTAAGGTTTTAAGAGAGGTTAGATAAAAACATGGAAAAGTATCTCGAAAATTATCAGCGGTGGCTGAATTCTTCCAAATTGACAACTGAGGAAAAGGCTGAGCTTGAATCGATAAAAAACGATGACAACGAAATAAAATCCCGCTTTATTTCCAATCTTTCATTCGGTACCGCCGGACTCAGAGGAACTATGAAGCTCGGTACAAACGCGATGAACATATATACCGTAGCTCAGGCAACACAGGGTTTTGCGGCGCTTATCTCAAAGTCGGGAAGAAACAATGACGGAGTTGCCATAGCGTATGACTGCCGCAATAATTCCGAGCTGTTTGCCAAAGTCGCCGCCGAAGTATTGGCTGCCTCCGATATCAAGGTATATATCTTTGACAATCTGCGCCCCACTCCGGAGCTTTCTTTTGCCCTGAGACACTTAAAGTGTGTTGCCGGAATAAATATCACAGCCTCTCACAATCCTAAAGAATACAACGGCTATAAGGCATATTGGGAGGACGGCGCTCAGCTTCCTCCGGAGCACGCCGAGATTGTTTCCCGGGAAATCGAAAATACCGATATATTTGACGGCGTCAGAAGAATCGATTTTGACTCCGCGGTAAAACAAGAAAAAATAAAAATAATCGGTGAGGAAATTGACAAGGCATACCTTTGCGAGGTATATAAACAGACCGTCAATCCCGACGCGGTAAGAAATGCCGCGGACAATCTGAAGATTGTTTATACGCCTCTGCACGGCGCGGGATATAAGCTTGTCCCCGAAATCCTTGAAATGACAGGGCTGAAGCATCTGTATCGTGTTGAGGAGCAATTTAAAATCGACGGAAATTTCCCTACCGTTAAAAAGCCAAATCCGGAGTATGAAGAGGTCTTTACCCTCGGAATAAAGCTTGCGGACAGCGTGGGAAGCGACCTGATAATCGCTACCGACCCGGATGCCGACAGAGTCGGAGTGATGGCAAGATGTAAGGATTCGACCTTCAAAACGATAACCGGAAATCAGATGGGGGCGCTTTTACTTGATTATATAATAACCGCATATGAGGAAACCGACACCATGCCTTCCGAGCCGTATGCCATAAAAACCATTGTATCTACCGAGCTTGTATCAAAGATATGCGAGGCTCACGGAATCAGGCTTTACAATGTTCTGACCGGTTTTAAGTTTATCGGAGAGGTCATAAAAAAACATGAGGAAGAAGGAAGAGGCTCTTTCCTGTTCGGCTTTGAGGAAAGCTACGGATATCTCAAAGGCACCTACGCGAGAGACAAAGACGCGGTTGTCGCCTCTATGCTGATATGCGAAATGACCGCATATTACAAACTGAAAAATATGACTCTTGTCGACGCGCTTGACTCGCTTTATGAAAAATACGGTTACTACTCAGAGTCGAATATTGAAATATATATGGAAGGACTCGACGGTCCCGCAAAAATCGCGGGAGTAATAGACTCGCTCAGAAACAGAATTCCCACAGCCTTGGGAGACGCCAAGGTTACGGTATTCGGAGATTATAAGGCGGGTGAATTTACGGAATTAGAGACAGGCAGAAAATATTCGACCGAGCTGCCGAGGTCAAACGTGCTGTCTTTCAAGCTTGAAAACGGCGATGTTATCCTTGTAAGACCGTCGGGAACCGAGCCGAAAATAAAATATTATTTTCTTGTAAGCGGTTCCGACAAGGCGGATACCGAGCGTAAAATATCCGAATACAAAAAATCGCTGAACGTCTGAATTTCCATAAAACCGCAATAGGTTGAATAAACATTATTTATAATCATTTATAATCAGACTTAAAAAACCACCACCCGCTGTCATTTACGGATAGCGGGTGGTGATTTATGATTTGTCACAAGAGACGGAATTTTCAGATTGAATTAAACTCATTTTTTTGACAACGGCACTATTTCAGGATTACATTGTCATTGCCAAGAATTATTTTCAGTTCATTAACCGCATACTCGGAGTAATACATTCTCTCAATATACCTTGAGTATTTCGCGGTACTGCTGTCGTAGAAAAACACAAACATGCTTCCCTCATTGAAAATATCAACAATATTCTTTGCTTTCAGGAATTTCTCACATTCCATGTCCGGGACGCGTATATAAATTTTCGTATAGGATTCAATGCTTTGAGAATGGTGTACGTACTCAGAACCCGATTTCTCCGCTTTGTAAGTCTGAGTAAAACTTTCAACAGTCTCTTGAGATTGACCTTCAGACATTCCGGCGGAAGAGTAAATCGAAAGATATGCCGAGTACTTTGTGGGAATGGTTTGATTTTCAATATCCTGTGCTTCAAGTAAATCGCCCGTTCCGGTAGTATCCGCGGCGCTGAATCTGGAATTTTCAATTAAAGGCGTGATATTGTTTACAATTATCTTCGCGGGCTCATCTTCTCTGAGCGAGACAGTCCCGTCCACGCAGACCGCCGCGTCGGTATATATTTCGTGATATAAATTGTTGTATGCTTTCGGAAAAACGATACATTCTATTTCTCCAAGCTTGTCCTCAAGCGAAAAAAATGCCATTCTTTCATCATTTTTTGTGGATTTCTGAGAAACCGAATTGATAATACCGGCAATTTTTACTTTTTCTCTGTCGCGGAACTGAATTTCATCAGTTTCATCTTCAGGCGCAAAATCGCATATAGGCACGGTGTCAAGTGTCTTGAGATATTCAGAGTAATTGTCAAGCATATGTCCCGAAAAATACATTCCGGACGACTCTTTTTCAAGCATAAGCTTTTCTTTGGTCGTTAACTCTCTGACATCGGGATACTCGTATTCCGGAGCTTTCAGCTCTCCGGACGAAAACATATCTATCTGCCCTGCCGGGTTGTTACGGTTTTTGCTTTGAATACGGTCAACAATATCCTCATACGCGGCAAGAAGCTTAGAGCGTGAAATCTTTAAGTTGTCGAAAGCCCCGGATTTTATAAGCGCCTCCACCTGTCGCTTGTTTATATCGGTTATTGCGCTCATCCTTTCGACAAAACCGTAAAAAGACTCGAATTTTCCGTTTGACGCTCTCTCGCTGACTATCAGCTCGATAAATTGCTTTCCTACGTTTTTCAATGCCAATAATCCGTACCTTATGTTGTTGTCCGAATCGGTACTGAAATAAATACGGCTTCCGTTTATATCGGGCGGCAGTACCGAGATGCCGAATTTTGCGCACTCGGCGATATACTCCGCTACTTTTGACTGACTTTCGAGCACGCTTGTAAGAAGCGCGGCCATGTATTCGGCGGTGTAATGGGTCTTCAGATACGCGCTCCGGTACGCGATAAGCGCGTATGCGGCGGCATGAGACTTATTGAACGCGTAATTCGCGAAGCTTGACATATCGTCAAACAGTTTTTCCGCTTTGTTTGCGTCGATTCCGTTCTTCTTCGCCCCCTCGATAAACGCTTCCCTTTCCGCCTCAAGCACGTCGGCTTTTTTCTTTGACATTGCTCTTCTGACAATATCGGCATGTCCGTAAGTATATCCGGCGATATTCCTGAAAATGCTCATCACCTGTTCCTGATATACGGTACAGCCGTAGGTTTGTTTCAGTATAGGCTCAAGCTCGGGTATAAAGTAAGTTACTTTGGACGGGTCATGGCGACACTCAATAAACTTCGGAATCGAATCCATGGGACCCGGACGGTACAGCGCTATGGCGGCAAGTATATCGTCGATGTTTTCCGGACGGAGATTCTGCAGCATTTGTCTTATCCCGGTAGATTCAAGCTGAAAAACTCCCGTCGTGTTTCCTTTGGATATAAGCCCGTATGTTTCTTTGTCGTCAAGAGAAATCTTTTCAATGTCAAAATCCGGATGTTTTTCTTTTATCTGTGTCTGGGCGTCATTAATAATGGTAAGATAACGGAGAGCCAGAAAATCGAATTTCAAAAGTCCGAGCTTTGCCACGGTATCCATGTCAAACTGTGTGACAACGGTTGAGTTGCTTACCGCAAGCGGAACATATTCATATACCGGTCTGTCGGTAATTACTACTCCCGCGGCATGAACCGATATGTTTCTCGGCATTCCTTCAAGCTTAATTGCCGTATCGATCAGTTCCCGGATTTTTTCGGAACTTTCATATTGGCTTTTAAACTCGGGAGATTTCATGGCGTCGGACAGAGTGATTCCCAACTCCCTCGGCACCGCTTTTGCCACCCTATCGATTTCGCCGTAAGGAAGTCCCATTGTTCTTCCGCAGTCCCGTATAGCCGCCTTTGCCGCAAGCGTTCCGAATGTGACGATTTGAGATACATGTTCTTTTCCGTATTTCTGCGCCACATACTCAAACACCTCGTCTCTTCTGTTGTAACAGAAATCTATATCTATATCCGGCATACTGACCCGTTCGGGGTTAAGAAAGCGTTCAAACAGCAGGTCAAATTTTATCGAGTCAATATCGGTTATTCCCAACAGATACGCAACGATACTGCCCGCGCCGGAGCCTCTTCCGGGACCTACCGGGATTCCCGCTCCTTTGGCAAATCCCACGTAATCCTGAACAATCAGAAAATAGTCGGCATATCCCATTTTGTTTATTACCGAAAGCTCATATTCAATTCTGTCGGTATAAACCTCTTTGCTGTATTTATCGGAATCAAAGTGCAGGTGCCCTGATTCTGTTCTTTTTTCCAATCCGAGATAAGTCATCTCACGAAGATAATCCTCCGCCGACTTATTGTCCGGACACGGGAATTTCGGAAGATAGACTGTGTCGAAATCAAAATCAAACTGACACATGTCGGCGATTTTAACGGTATTTTCAACGGCGTTCATATATTTGCCGAACAGACTTTGCATTTCTTCCGTGTTCTTCAGATAATAGTCATCGGTGTCAAATTTCATTCTCTTGCCGTCGCTTACCGTAGAGTTTGTCTGAATACACATCAGTATGTCCTGGACCTGAGCATCCTCTTTTCTGAGATAATGACAGTCGTTGGTGGCGACAAGCCCTATGCCGCACTCTTCCGCAAGACTTACAAGTCCCGGTATGACAGCCTGTGTTTCTTCGGTTCCGTGATCTTGGATTTCTATATAAAAATTCTCCTTGCCGAACACTTCGGCGTATTTCAGCGCGGTTTCCTTGGCTTCGGGATAGTTTCCGCCCGAGATAAGCCTTGGAATTTTCCCGGACAGACATGCCGACAGGCATACAAGCCCCTCGGCATGTGAAAACAAAAGGTCTTCATCTATTCTCGGCTTTGAATAAAATCCTTCCGTATACCCTTTGGAAACAAGATATATTAAGTTCCGGTATCCCGTTTTGTTTTTACATAAAAGAACAAGATGATACGGGCTCTTTTCCGCGTTGCTCTTCTCAAAGCGTGAGGCGGGCGCAACATACACTTCACATCCGATTATCGGTTTGATGCTCTCTCTCTTACATGCCTGGTAAAAGGCAACCGCTCCGTACATATTTCCGTGGTCGGTAATAGCGACGGCGTCCTGTCCGCATTCTTTTACCCTGCCCGGAATTTCCGAAATGCGGCAGGCACCGTCGAGCAGACTGTATTCGGTATGAAGATGAAGATGAACGAATTCTCCCATATAAACTCCATTAACATAAACAATTATCTTTCATGTTTCTTTATATACTCAATAAGAAACATAGATTTTTAAATGAGTCCGGATTTTTCGGCTTCCTGTATTATTTTCGCAAGTCTGTGATTAAGCCCTGATTTTGATATCGGCGGTGAATGAAGCGCGGCAAGCTCGGAGAGCGACATTTCCGGATTTTCACATCTGAGCGCCGCGGTAACTCTGAGTTCTTCGGGCATTTCGGTTAAAAGTCCGCCGGATTTAAGTCTTTGAATGGCAAGCTGCTGTCTTGCCGAAGCGTTGACGGATTTTGAGATGTTTTTCGCCACACAGTTGGTCGCCCGGTTCTCATTGTTTCTGATATCACGTTCGATCTGCGAGTTGTAAAACGCGAACACCGTTTGCACGGCTCCGCACACCGTAAGTACGTCTTCAATCGCGCTTCCGCTCTTTAAATACAATCCGTAGCCGCCTTTTCTCCGCACAATACCGGGATTGATATCCGACTCATTCATGATTTTTTTTAAAAACGCTGCCCTGCCCGCGTCATGAGTATATATCTCAAACCCGTAAGATTTTTTCGGGTCACTGATGCTTGAAGAAGTGCACACTGCCCCCCTGAGAAAAACTCCGGCACAGCTCAGACACTTCAGATTCTTTTTCAATGCGTTGTATTCTTCCGGAGTATCGTTGAAATCCGTACAGCGAATGACAAAATCAAGCGCCGACTTAGAAGAAAAAGAAAGCTCGGTATTTTCGCAAAAGCCTTTTTTTATATGACGCAAGGTGACATCGGTACGATATACCTGCTTTATAAGCTCCGACAGATTTTTTAAATGATTTTCATTGTTTACGCTTAGAACAATTTTATCATCGGAGATATCGGCGGACATGAGCGCGCCTAAGACAAATGCTTTTTTACAACAGTTTTTCTTTATCGCGACAGAGCAGAGCTCATTTTTTACCTCGTTGGAAAATGACATATTAATCTCCAATGCTGCCTTAAGGCAGCGCAAAAAGATATAAAAAATTTTCGGTTTCGCATAGCGAAACAATTCGCATAGAGAAACAATTCGCATAGAGAAACAATTCGCATAGAGAAACAATTTGTATAGCGAAACAATTCGCATAGTGAAACAATTCGCATAGTGAAACAATTCGCATAGCGAAACAATTTTGCTCCGCAAAACAAAAAGCGTTAAGCTTTTTAGAAAATTTACGCGTGAAATCATATATGCCTTGATGCTGAAAAATAAAACTTTCACGCGAAGCTCTTATGCCCCCTCATTCTGACGGGATATAAATAACTTCGCACTCGAGCATTATTCCGGAACTCTCGTATACCTTGTCTTTAACCATTCCTATAAGTTCCAGTATATCTTTTGACGAAGCGTTTGCGCGGTTGACGATAAAACCCGCGTGTTTTTCCGAGACCTCGGCGTCACCTACCCTGAGCCCTTTCAGTCCGGCGTCCTCGATAAGTTTACCGGCGTAAACTCCGTCGGCGGGACGTTTGAATACACTTCCCGCGCTCGGAAAATCAAGCGGCTGTTTTTCTTTTCGGTTTTTCATATATTTATTCATTAAATCAAATATTTCCACGCCGTCTCCCGCTCTCAGCTCAAAAACCGAGGAAAGCACTATAAGATTTTTATTTTCCGAAAAAACACTTTTTCTGTATGAAAAACGGTGATCGGGCGCGGAGACAGTCATTTGTTTTTCCGACTCGGTATCATAGCACTCGGTGCACGTCACTATATCGGAAATTTGTTTTCCGTAGGCGCCCGCGTTCATGAACAATGCGCCTCCGACGCTTCCCGGTATTCCGTACGCGAATTCCATTCCGGTAAGCAAATGCTTTTTACCGACTTCAAGCGCAAGCTCGGTAATCGACTTTCCGCACTCCGCCCTGACCTGAATTTTATCATTCATATGAATATACTCGGTATTATTCATATATTTTGTAAATATGACCGTCCCTCTGTAGCCGTCGTCGTCAAACAGCACATTGCTTCCGTTCCCAATTACGGTATATCTCTGTCCGTTCTCTTTCAGAGAAACAAGTATGCTTTTAAATTCCTCGGTATTTTTGGGAAAGGCGGCAAAATCGGCCCTGCCGCCCACCTTAAAAGTAGAATGTCTTGAAAGGTCTTCATTTTGCCTGACCTCTATATTATCAGAAAAAATCACTTGCCCCATAGAACAACGTCCTCGATTTCCGAAAGATTGTTTTTGATATAAGTTATTTCCATATTCGCCGGAACCGGCTTGTTTTTGGGATTGTACCAACAGGTGTCAATGCCCGCGTTGATTCCTCCCGCGATATCCGAAGTAAGAGAATCTCCTACTATTATTGTCCGCTCATGACAAAATCCGGGAATACGGGAAAAAACACGGTCAAAAAATTCCGCTCTCGGCTTTTCATATCCTATATCCTCCGAAATAAAAATTTCCTCAAAGTATGTATGCAGAGCGCTGGGATTGAACCTGCCCTCCTGCACCCTTTTGTTCCCGTTTGTCACCAGATACATTTTACATTTTCCGTAAAGCTTTTGACACAAATCAAGAGCTCCTTCCAGAAGGTATGATTTCTTTGACAGACACTCCTCATATTTCCGGGCGACTTTTGCCGGGTCGCAGGAGTATCTGTAAAATTCACAGAATTTCTCCCACCTTGAATAGTACAGTCTTTTCTTCTCTATCTCTCCTTTTTCAAGCATCTTCCAATGCATATCGTTTATCCGCGAATAATTCTCAACAATATCGTCGGATACCGGCAATCCGAAAAAACGCATGACATCGCATACGGCTTCATGTTCCGAACGCTTGAAGTCCAAAAGCGTATCGTCGGCATCGAAAAGCACAAATTCATAACGGGACATTTAAATTCACCTTTCAATTATGCTGAATATTTTACTGCAATATAGTTTACGTACATCATCTTATAATATATTATACATTATGTAACCGGAAATTGCAACACAATTTATAAAATAAAATCAAACAGCCGCTCATTTGAAGATATTTAAACTTTTCCGGTTTTTTAAAATCCAAACAAAAAAGCTTCAGGCTGTTGCGGCAAATAAAAAAATCCCCGATATTCAGATAAATAACGGAGATTTTCGGATGACAACAAAATAGTAAATCAGCCTTATATAATTTTCAGAAATCAATTTTACAAAAACCGCAGTGCCGGGGCTTGTCTTTATAAGTCGGTCTTGAACACATCGGACAAAAATATTCGTTTTCCGAAGGGTTTACCTTGACGTAATAAGGCGCTCCCTTGTGATGAATTACCTCGGTGCCGTCGGCATAATATAAGGGATGAAGATTATCCGCGTCAAACTGCTTTTTTATAATTTTCCCGTTTTCCCTTTTGACCGTCAGAGATAATACCAGTTTTTCGCGTATAATCGGTCTTATATATCCCACAGGTACAAAAATCGTTTTCAGTTCACATTTAACCACACTGCACTTATATGTTCTGTCGAAAATAAGCTGAAAAAGCTTTATTTTATAAAGCAAAAAAACATATACAAGCGACAGGATAACAATTGCACCGGTATTAAAAAAAGTACTTTGCGATTTCCCGAATAAAATATACAGAATAACAAATAAAATCAACAGAGCGAGCATTACGGCTATTTTGATTGTTATTCTCAGTTTGACTTTTTTTCCGATAGTCATATCAATTAACAATTCCTGTTAGCAATAAATTTTTTGAGTTTTTAAACAGCCGAAACCATATATTCACGCAAAACATTATTAATATTCAACATATATAAATTATATCATATCAATGTGAATTTGTCAATTATTAGTTAATATACTTATTAAACAAAATATATCCTCGCATTTTGTTCGGTATCGACAAAAATCGGCATTTGAAATTGATTTTAAAATTTTGTCTGTATTTCTTTTATTCCTCTTGAAAAATAATGAAAAATGAGTTATAATATATACATATGTACTATATCTATTTTATAACGGCTGATTTTATTAAACCGGTTATTTTTCCGTGTGAAAGGAGTCTTTGCTGATGAAAATTATCGGACTTACCGGACCGAGCGGATCCGGAAAAGGTGAAGTTTCTAAAATTTTATCTTCATACGGTTTTTCGGTAATTGACGCCGATTCGGTTTATCACGATATATTGATGCCGCCTTCCGATTGTCTTGACGAACTTGTGCGCAAATTCGGGCGTCGGATATTGACCGCGGGAAATACGCTCAACCGCGCTACCCTTGCCTCTCTTGTATTCGGCAAAGGAAATGAAGAAAATCTGGAAGCTTTAAATGAAATAACTCATAAATTTGTTTGCCGAAGAATCAGGAACATAGAAAAGAGTCTTGACGCCGCCGGATGCCCTGTCTGCGTGATTGACGCTCCTCTGCTTATCGAATCCGGACTTGACGCCGACTGCGATTTTGTAATCGCCGTGCTTGCCGAAAAGAGTCTGCGCGCGGCACGCGTTTCCGCGCGTGACAAAATCTCTTCCGATAATGCTCTTGAACGGATAAATTCGCAGAAGCCCGACGAGTATTATTCGGAAAACTCCGAGTATACAATTTATAATAACAGCGATCTTTTCGCGCTCAGAGCGGAAACCGAAAACATACTGCACGAAAGAGGGGTCGTTATTGCCAAGTGAAAAGCGGAAAGCGATCTAAAAAAGCTCCGAAATACGGCCGCATAGTTCTGGTGATTCTTGTCATTTCAATCGCGTTCGGATTTCTTTTTGATTTTATTTGCACACAAATTGAATACAAGATGTATCCCAAGGAATACAGTAAAATCGTTTCGAACTATGCGGAACTTTACGGTATTCCGGAGGATATTCTCTATGCAGTGATAAAAACCGAAAGCGGGTTTGACTCCTCCGCCGTATCGTCAGCGGGAGCTGTCGGACTCATGCAGCTTATGCCGGAGACATTTCTCTGGCTTACAAATGATATGACGGGCGAGCATCTTGCCGAGGGTATGATATATGACCCGGAAACCAATATTCGATACGGGGCGTATTATCTGTCTATGCTGTATGAAAGATACGGCGTTTGGGAAACCGCTTTCGCCGCATATAACGCCGGTCCCGGAGATGTTGACAGTTGGCTTGAGGATGAAAACTACAGCAGCGACGGAAAAACACTTTCCGAAATACCGTATAAAGAGACAAGGTCATATGTAAAGAAAATAAATAAAGCTTCGGAAAAATATCAAAAGCTTTATTACAATTGAAGACGACACATAATTACATAGATTGCGTTGTTCAAGCCGGATTTCGGAGCGCTTTCCGTATATTTGATTTTGCCTGCCTGCGCAATCAAAAACAGTTTTTTAAGGAAAGGAAAAAAGCATATGAAAAATAAAGCAAATCTGAATTATCAGAAGACCAATATCTATGAAAAACGCGGAGATGATTACATTAACCTTGCAGAGGATTATTCTGTCGGATACAAGGATTTTCTCGATTCTTCAAAGACGGAGCGCGACTGCGTGAAAAAAGCAATATCTCTTGCCGTGGAAAACGGTTTTAAGGAGTACGATTTCGGCATGAAAATCAAACCTGGAGACAAGTATTTCTATAATAACAGAGGCAGAAGCATTTATCTCTTCAGAGTCGGAAGCGAACCTGTTGACAACGGTATAAGAATATTGGCGTCTCATATAGACAGCCCCAGAATTGATTTCAAGCAGATGCCTATATATGAGGACGGAGGATTTTGCTTCGCGAAGACCCGTTATTACGGAGGCATACGCAAATATCAATGGCTTGCCCTTCCCCTCGCTCTGCACGGCGTAATTGTCAGAAAGGACGGGGAGACCGTTGATATATGTATAGGAGACGATGAAAACGACCCGGTATTTTATATAAACGACCTGTTGCCGCATCTGGCGCAGGAGCAGTCCGAAAAACCGCTTGCGAAGGCAATATCCGCCGAAAACATGAATGTTCTGCTTGGTTCCCGGCCTTGCGGCGACTGTGATTCCGAATGTGAGGACAAAATAAAGCAGAATATCCTGAAGCTTCTGAATATCAAGTACGGCATATGCGAAGAAGACTTTTTGTCCGCCGACATTTTTGCCGTCCCGGCAGGCAAAGCCAGAGACGTCGGATTCGACCGTTCTCTTATGAGCGCGTACGGTCATGACGACAAGGTCTGCGCATACCCTTCCCTTACAGCGCTCTTTGAGACCGGGGAAAGCAATCATACGGTAATGGTAGTGCTCGCCGACAAGGAGGAAATAGGAAGCGAAGGCAATACAAGTATGAAGTCCGAGCTCTTTACCGATATTATGGGAGCGATTACAGAAGCTCTCGGCGGAAATATATATAAAGTAAGAGCAAACTCCAAGTGTCTGTCAGCCGATGTGACCGCTTGCTTTGATCCCAATTACGCGGAGGCATACGACCCTAAGAATACCACAAGGATAAACTGCGGAGTGGCAATGTCCAAATATACGGGTCACGGCGGCAAGAGCTCCACGAATGACGCCCCGGCGGAATATATAGCATGGCTCAGAAAAATATTTGAGGAAGCCGGAGTCGTCTGGCAGGCAGGGGACATGGGCAGAAATGACCTTGGCGGCGGCGGAACCGTGGCTAAATTTATTGCCAATCACAATATAGAAACCGTAGATCTGGGAGTGCCGGTCATTTCTATGCACGCGCCTTATGAAATCGTCTCCAAGGTTGACGTTTACAGCGCGCATACCGCGTTTTCGGCGTTTTGCAGGTTATGATGACTGACTTTAATCAAAAGCTTGACGAAATAGAGATTAAATATAACAGGCTCGAATTTGAGCTTGCGAACAATACTTCCCTGTTGTCGGACGTAAAGGCTTACGCCGCAGCCATCAAGGAATACAATTCTCTCACCGGGCTTGTCGAAAAATACCGTTCCTACAAAAAATCGGTAACTGACGCCAAGAACGCCCTGTCTCTGTTGGAAGAAACCGAGGACGCCGAACTTAAAGAAATGGCTTCCGATGAATTAAAAGCGTCAAAGGAAAACGCGGAAAGACTCAAAAATGAAATCTCGCTTCTGCTGATTCCCCGTGACCCAAACGACGACAAAAATATTATCGTGGAAATCCGCGCCGGCGCCGGAGGTGAAGAGGCCGCCCTCTTTGCTTCTGTCCTGTTCAGAATGTATTCCATGTACGCGGCAAACATGGGCTTTAAAATATCGGTTATGAGTGAAAATATGACCGAACTTGGTGGGTATAAGGAAATCGTATTTACCGT
>CASEEB010000067.1 GCA_949286815.1 uncultured Eubacteriales bacterium
TGCGACCGCTTTCTGGGTCGTGATCTGGCCGAAAAATACGACAGCGATGGCCAGAATAAGTTTCAGTTTTCTCACTATGCTTCTTTTTTCTTATTTCCGGCGGCAAAGGTATGGTGAGAATTTGTCGGGATTTTTACGATAAGGTTACGATGTTGTTAACGAGTATTAAGTTTGTGTTAATTTGTGTTAAGTTTAGGTTGCGGATTTATCATATTGGCAGATATTTTTTCGGGACCAGAGAAAACAGGTCCGGAAATAAATACTGCCAATATTCTTGTTACGCGTTGAATTAATCGTAAAATGATCCCGGGAGAGGCAGAGTGTTATAGGCCTGGAGGTTCTTTATCTAAAGATCATTATACTTACATGAAATTCAGAAAATATATTTATACCTTTGCAAGGTAGGTTGATTTAATTGTGGAGGAGATTATGGCAAGACCGATCAAGGAAACTCCGATACTTTTCGGAGAAGATGCACGACGTTTCGAAGAGCGGATGAAACAAGTCCGCAGGGAGACTCCTGAAGAAAGGGAGCAAAGACTGGCTGACTATGCTTTGTTTTTGAAGATGTTGGAAAGAGGCGAGAGAATTAAAAAACAAAATGCATGAAAACCAGTTTACAAGAACCTTTTGCATCATATATTATCAGAAAATTGGAATCTGATGAAAAAGTCGAATCGTTTGACTGCGGAGATTCTGACCTGAACGATTTTATTATGAATGAATCAGGCCCATACCGTCAGGCAATGTTAGCCGTCACTTATGTATTCGAAGCACCTGATGATAAAAACCATGAACACATTGCAGCCTATTTCAGTCTGGCAAACGACCGCATATCTTTAGGTGATTTTCCGAACAAAACTGAATTTAACCGTTTCCGTAAAAGCCTGTTTGTCAACAGTAAAAGAATGAAAAGTTACCCGGCAGCCAAAATCTGCCGTTTGGGAGTCAGTCAGAAACTGAAAGGACAACAAATCGGGACATTCATCATACGGGCTATCAAAAGTTATTTTCTTACTGACAATAAGACAGGATGCAGATTCATCACAGTGGATGCATACTCCGCCGCAGTTCCTTTTTATTTGAAACAAAAGTTTGTATCTCTTACAGATGAAGACGAAGGCAGCGACACCCGACTGTTATATTTTGATTTGAAGGACATTGCCGGGGTAGGATAAAAGTCAAACAAGATTCTATAGAACTACAATTTCGGTAAATTAATTTATTGGCAGATATTTTTTCCGGACCAGAGAAAACAGGTCCGGAAATAAATACTGCCAATATTCTAACTATAGAAATAATTCATATATGAATACTGATGAATCAGAACGGCTCTAAAACGAAGATAATGAATTGATTTTGCATCGAGAGAAATAATTCCTAAATTTGAATTTGAGTAATGACGAATGATCGGATTCCGAAAAAGTACCACAGAAAAATGTTTTAAGAATATGAACGAAGAAGAAAGACAAAAAATCGACGAAAGAAACAAAAGAATAGACAGAATATTAGAAAGAATTCGTGAAAGGCACCGTATCATCACAGAACGTTTTAATAAAACTATGGCTGAATTTCAGGAAACGCTGGAGGAAGCAATGAAAAGAAGCGGCTATACTAAGGAAGACCTTGAAAATTACGAATTCGAACACGGAAACGATTATCAATTATGGAGTCGAGAACGGATCAGGACGCATATGAACCAGATTTCGATGGAGAAAAGAAGGGCTGATATCATAGCGGCCCTTATGGGACAATACGCCTGTATCAGGAGCACCGTGGCTTTGACTAACCCTGATTTTGACAAAATACTCAAAATCATGAAGATGGAACATACTGACGAAAATATTTACTATATTGGAGACATAGCAAAAAGCCTTCTTAAAATCATCAGAAATGAAGAATGACTTATGGAATGAAATATGCTTCGAATTGAATGAATGCAGAAAAAACAATGCCCTGGAAAAAGACTATGAGAATGCGGTAGTGAACTGCATGATGCTTCTCGGATGGAAAAAGTTCAAGGGAGAAATCGAATGCCAATATCCTGTACAGGCCGGTCATGAAACGAAATATGCAGACATCGTCATTCTGAAAGACGGGACAGAACAGTTCGCCATCGAAATAAAACGGCCTTCCCATATTCTGCAGGACCAAGACGAAAAACAATTATTTTCGTATATGAGACTGTTGAAAAGC
>CASEEB010000068.1 GCA_949286815.1 uncultured Eubacteriales bacterium
CCCAAAACATCGGTTATTTTAATTGCCGCA
Source organism: uncultured Eubacteriales bacterium (assembly GCA_949286815.1). GTDB lineage: Bacteria > Bacillota > Clostridia > Oscillospirales > CAG-272 > SVTX01. The sequence continues at coordinate 31 of CASEEB010000068.1, forward strand.
AACACAGCCGCGGCAACTATGATCCGTATCAGATTACATTTATCTCTGCGTGACATAAAATACACTTACCTTTCCTCAATTATGCCTCTCTCAATCCTTAACTTGAACAAAGGCAAAACAGTGAAAAAATCACATTATTATACGGCAGTCAGGCTCTGTTTTTTTGCACGCCTTTACTACTTTTTTCATAATATTGTCAAATTCCGCTTCATCGGCTTCAATAGTCATTTTCTGTGTCATAAAGCTTACGGACGCGGACAGTACGCCGTCAATTTTTTTTATTTTCTCCTCCATTTTCGCGGCACAGTTTGCGCAGTCAAGATTTTCAAGCGAATAAGTTTTTTTCATGATAAATTCCCTTTCCCATATAAATTATATAAAATATTTAATTTCCGGTCGTTTCCGGATTTTTTGCAAACAGTAAAACTTATTTTCCTTCGATATTTTGTGTTCCGTACATTTCGTTGATATGTTCGTTTCCCATATTGATAATAGACTTTACATGGTCGTCATCAAGTGAATATAAAACCTGCTTGCCGCACCTGCGGTATTTTACAAGCCTTGCCTGCTTGAGTATTCTCAGCTGATGCGAAATCGCGGACAATGTCATATTAAGCACTTCCGCGATATCGCATACGCACATTTCAGACTCAAACAAAGCATAAAGTATTTTTATCCTCGTGCTGTCTCCTATAACCGAAAAAAACTCGGCGAGAACATAAAGGTAATCCTCCCGCGGCATATCTTTTTTGTATTTCTCTATCATCTGAGGAATCACATCATGTTTTTGACAGACAGGCATCTCATTTTCCTTGTTCAATTTATTTTTCCCCTCTCTTATACAATTTTGCTCATTTATTTCAAACACTTGAGCATTTGTTCAATCGTTATTATATCACTGTTTCTTCTGTTTGTCAAGTGTCTTAGAAAAATTTTTTTATTATTTACATAATCTTGAATAACATAAAAAAACCGCTCTGTCGGGTATTAAAAATACCCGCAAAACGGTTTTCATTATTCTCTCAAATTTTTTCAGTATGAAACTTGTTCAATTGCATTTGCTTATCGCACACCTTAAGTCGGCAAAGTCTTTTTCATCAGGCAGAAAATTGACATAATCTTATTTGGCAAGCTTACCGGTAACAATGTAATATCCGGTGTTATCGGGCGAAATTACATATGAATCACACCCCGAGGGAATCGTCAGCATTGAATCGACCGCCTCCTGTCTTGTAATTATATACTCTCCCGTCTCATAAAAAACGCCGGGCTCAAGAGACAATATGTATTGTTCAAGAGTAAGGTGATTGTTGTAAATAATATCGGAATGGGGATGACCCACATATCTGATATGCCAGGGCTCATATCGAATATTGGTATAAGTTTCGCCGTATGAGGGATATCTTATAATAAAGCCGTATTCCCAGCAGTGAGAATTAACAAATCTGCCTGATTTTGAGCGGAGAAACCCGTCTCCCGAAAATCTCGCGACGTAGACATCAAGAGACAATCCGGTCTCATGTTCGCTTGCTCCGGGAACCGTCGCCGTTAGCGGGTCTTCCAAATAAAGCGCCTGTTGCTCCTCTCTGTCTCTTACACTGCTTGACACATATAGTTTATTGCCCGTTTTCTCCAGAACCGCGCGTGACAACTCCTCATAAGCCGACATTATGCAGTCATTCATAAAAACTGTTGTATCCTTATATTCGGATACTTCGGCCTCAAAATCCTGTGGCAGCATATAAATTGTGTTGACGAGCATCAGACTCTGATTGACTGTAAAGCGTTCGTC
>CASEEB010000069.1 GCA_949286815.1 uncultured Eubacteriales bacterium
CCTGAGCGGGAAGCTTATCCATCAGTATGGCGTCTATTCTGCCCGCCTTAAGGTCTGCGAGTGCCAAAGCATATTGTTTATATTGCTTGACTTCGGTAGAGCCGTCAACCTTAACCGTGCGTGTAACCGCGTTTCCCTGCTCGTCGGTGTCCTCATAGGAATATCCGGCGTCTTTTTTCGCGTCGGATATTATAAGGTCGCCGCTGGTTCCCTCCTGAACTCCGACCGCAAGCCCCGAAAGATCGGCGACCTTGCCAATGCTCTTATCCTTTGCGGAAACAATGACCAATGTCGAGCTGTAATATATATTGGAAAAGTCGACCTCTTCCTTTCTCTCGTCATTGATTGTTATGCCCGCGGCTCCCACGGCATCTCCTTCAGCGGATTTAACGCTGGTTGTGATTGTATCGAAAGCAACGTCTTGCACCTCGAGTTTTTTACCGTCTCTCTGCGCGACCTCGCTCATAATGGCAACGTCCACTCCGATTACACTGTTGTCCTTAATAAATTCAAAAGGCGCAAACCCCGATTCTGTGTACATGGTTATGGTCTCGGTAGCCGAGCCGAAATCCCATGTAAGCTTTAGGTCTCCCGCGTCGGGCGACTCGTTTTTTGCAAGAGCGTCATAATAGTCAATGTATTTTTGCATTGTACCGTCTTCAATCCACTCGTCAACAACGGCATTGATTTTTTCAAGAAGCGCGGTATTTCCCTTCTTTACCGCTATACCGAAGTCTTCCGTAAGCAGGTCTTCCGCGTCGACCGCGACAAGTTCCACATTTTTATCGCCGCAAGCCGTAAATGACAGCGCCGTCATAGACAGCATAAGCACGGCAAGTGCGACAGTCAAAATTTTTTTCATGTAGGTAACCTCCGAATGAAATTATTTATGATTTTATTATTTTATCATCAAATCATTTATTTGTCAATAGTCAAATAATACTTTTAAAAAAATTGTTTATTAATTTCAGTATAAATGAATATTTATGCAGATTTTTATACATTTAGTATCAAATATACTGTTCCAAATAAGTCTTAATAAAAATAATTCAAAAGTCTATTGACAAATGCGAATAAGTATGGTATAATCTGTAAAGTATTTTACTTTACATCAATTTCCGACTTCTGAACAAAACCCTGTGCAAAGAAGTATCATTTCACAATCGGAGGCGTGTTGTTCCGTATGTTTGAAAAAAACTTAAATATCGGTCTGTTGTTGGATTTTTACGGAGAACTTCTGACCGAGCGAAAAAAAAGCGCCCTTGACTTTTATTATAATGACGACATGTCGCTCTCCGAAATTTCCGCCGAAATGAATATTTCCCGTCAAGGCGTTCGTGACATGATAAAAAAAGCGGAGGACGAACTGCTTTTTTATGAAAGCAAACTCGGACTTTCAAAAAAATTCGGGCTGGCGCAGGCACATGCTCAAAAGGCCCTGTCTCTCTGCAAAGAGGAGTCGGTAAGTCAGGAAATAATAAATGAAATTAAACTTCTGCTTGAAAATATCGGCTGATATTTTTGTTTCGTATTTTTCCTGTAAATAAGAATAGCCATATAACCAAATTAAGACGTCCTCCGACTCTTAGGCGGGCGCTACTTGATTTTTTCAGTGGGCAATACAATCTCCCGGCGAAATATTGACTGACGGGACTTTGCCCCTTTATTATCTGAAATCCGAATATAAAATGGTAAACATGTATATGACCTATAATGGGAGGTGATTTAAAAAGTGTTTCAGAACCTGAGCGAAAAGCTTGACAATATATTTAAAAAATTCAGAAACAAAGGAACGCTTACCGAAGCGGATATAAAGTCCGGCATGAGAGAAATCAAGCTCGCGCTACTTGAGGCGGACGTAAATTTCAAAGTGGTCAGAGATTTTATAAAGACCGCGTCCGAACGTGCCGTAGGGGCGGAAGTGCTGGAATCTCTCAATCCCGGTCAGCAGGTCGTCAAGATAGTCTGCGAGGAGCTCACATCATTGATGGGTTCTACGCAGTCGAAGCTTACAATTGCCTCGAAACCGCCCACAATTGTCATGATGGTCGGACTTCAGGGCGCCGGAAAAACCACACACGCGGGTAAACTTGCCGGAATGTATAAAAAACAAGGTAAAAATCCTCTGCTTGTTGCCTGCGATATATACCGTCCCGCGGCAATCAAACAGCTTGAGGTAATAGGAGAAAAGCTGTCGATCCCGGTCTTTCAGATGGGAAACGAGGTGTCCCCCGTCAAAATCGCACGGGAAAGTATTCGGTTTGCCGATCAAAAGGGTTATGACATGGTATTTGTAGACACCGCGGGCAGACTGCAGATCGACGAAGTTCTGATGCGTGAGCTTGTGGACATCAAAAACGAGATACATCCGGACGAAATTCTGCTGACTATAGACTCCATGATAGGTCAGGAATCCGTAAATGTCGCGGAAACCTTCAACAACATGCTCGATATCACCGGAGTTATTCTTACGAAGCTTGACGGCGACACCAGGGGCGGGGCGGCGCTGTCTGTAAGATATGTCACCGGAAAACCAATAAAATTCATCGGAGTGGGAGAAAAGCTTGACGCCATAGAGCCGTTTCACCCGGACAGAATGGCACGCCGTATTCTCGGGATGGGCGATGTGCTGACGCTGATCGATAAAGCCCAGCAGCAATTTGACGAAAAGAAGGCATCCGAACTTGAGGAAAAGCTCAGACAGTCGATATTTACGCTTGACGATTACCTTGAACAGATGCAGCAACTCAAAGGCATGGGAAATCTTGAGCAGCTTGCGGGAATGATGCCGGGTATCAAGCCGGGCGC
>CASEEB010000070.1 GCA_949286815.1 uncultured Eubacteriales bacterium
AGCGCCTTATAACCGTCTTTTAATATTTCAGCCCTGTAAACCGCTTCACGGCAGACAAGAGGGGAGAAGCCGTCAATTCCGTCCAGCAAAACGCCGACAGGATTATCTTCTTCGGTAATTTTTTCGCCGTATAATTTTATTACGCTGTCATCAAGAGGATTGTTCTTACGCTTTTTCTCGGGAAAAGTATACTGCGCGCCCGGCAGGACAAGTCTTTCAGAGATTTCAGGATCGCTGTGCCTTAAAGAGTCAATTATCCTTCCGTCCTGTCCCACAAGAATAATATTTGTTTTATTGCCTATAAATTCGGCAATCAGACGTAGTTCGATAATATCTCCCATTTCATTCGAGGCGGTAAAAGCAAATACCGCTATTCTCTCAAATTCAGGCTGAGAAACGTCGATCAATTTAGCGGACGAAAGATATTTCCGCATAAGCATACAGAACATCGGCGGTGATTTCGGGTTTTCGTATTTGTTCTCCGTAAACTGAATCCTTGCCGAACCTTGCTTAACAGACATCAGAAGCCTTTTGCAAAAATCTTTTTTGCGCAACAAAAACACCAGCTCATCTTTTGAAGGCTGGTATATTTTGTCAATATGCGAGTCGCAGGCTTCTTTAATCTCTGAAACTGTTTTATGAAGAAAAGCGCCGTCAAATGCCATGTCAGTTCTCCGATTTATTAAGTAAATTACCGATTTGCGCGGCAGTATCGGCATAAAATTCATATTCAGCTTTTTTATCAGGCAGATTTTGAAGCGCGGTAGCGCAGCTGAACAGCCTGTTATACTGTTTTTCGGCGTAAAGACGCCCGTCACATGACGATAAATCAGTTTTTCCTATGTAGTAAAACCAATCGGGACAGCAGATTTTTTCCCCCGTATGCGCCGCTCTCATTACCGTATAGATTTTTCCGTTTTCCTCAACAGCGGTTTCGTCTGAAATTTCAAAGCCGTTTTCATAAAGACAGCGCCTTAAAATTTCCGGTGATGTTGTCGGCTGAAGAATGAGAAGAGGAGACGGGGAGGCTTTAAGCCAATTGGTTCGTGTGATTATTCCGGAAATAACCTCTCCGCCTATACCGGCGATGACCACCGTATCCGCTTCGGATTTTTCAACGGATGAAAGACCGTCGCATAGTCTTGTCTCAATTCCGACAACTCCCGAAAGCGCGATATTTTTTCTCGCGTTTTCAAGAGGAAGCGGACGTATATCTGTGGCGATGACCCTGCGTGCCTTTCGGCTTTTCATAAGCATAATGGGTAAATACGCGTGGTCGGTTCCGACATCGCAGACATTTGAATTGTCAGGCACGAGAGAAGCAATAAGCGACAGTCTTTTTGTAAGCGTCATTATTTGTTTTCAAAATGCTTGTTGAGCTTTTCAATTAGCGCGTCGCAGTCGGTTCCGTGAACCTCGCACGCCTGCTCAATGCTCTCTCCGCGTGAAGCGGGGCAGCCGAGACAGTGCATACCGATCTCAAAGAAATATTCGGCAGCGCTGCTGTCAATATCAAGAACTTCGCCTATAAGCATATCTTTTGTGATTTTCATTTTTACCATCCTTTATGTTTTTAATTAGTATCAGAATAAATTTATTTTATTATTCAAATCTTTTCTTGAGTGATTAAAGAGCTTGCGGTTATCCATTGCCCATACCCTCGCCGAAAAATCATCAGACGCGGCGGCTGAAACAGCCTCACGCATTTCATAAACCCTTGAATCCATAAGGTCAAGCTCACTTAAAAGCTCCGCCTCAATAAACATAGG
>CASEEB010000071.1 GCA_949286815.1 uncultured Eubacteriales bacterium
ATAGCGCCGAACGGACACGCCACCATGCACTGTCCGCAACCGACGCATATAGAATCATCGATTTTGGCTCTGCCGAAACCGTCGCTTTTTATCGCCTTTATCCCGCAAGCCTGCGCACACGGTCTTATCTTATGCGCGATAGCGTCATACGGACATACGGACTTGCACTTTCCGCATTTTATGCACTTATTTCTGTCTATGACCGACTTGCCGTTTATTATGGATATAGCGCCCTTGGGGCAGACGCTTTCGCACGGATGCGCGACGCATCCGCGGCACTGGTCGGTAACGACGTATACATTGTCCTCGCACGCCTCACACGCCGAAGGTATTACCTGCATAAGCGGCGGTTCATAATATTTGTCAGCGATATTGCTTCGGTCAAGTCCGCTTGTGATATGTACGGGCTTATCCTCCGGACGCAGAGACATTCCCATGGCAAGCCTTACACGCTCGGACGCGATCGCCCTTTCCCTGTATATACTCTCCCTGTATTTCGGCTTGTCATCAGGCGTAATTTTATACGGAATCGCTTCAATGTCATTATTTATATTTTCCGGCTCGGACTCATACGCCACCTTTGCCACTTCCATAAAAACGTCATGTCTCAGTTTTTTCAGCGCGGTATCAATCCCTCGCATAATATTGTTTCCCTCCATTTTTCTATCTGAAAATTAATTTAATAAGCTCAAATCAGCACAGCCTTAAAGTTAAATTTCTTTTTCCTCAGATGTTTTTTTATATATCCTGTCAATACATCTCACGTCTGTTCTTACCAGCGCAAGTATAAAATAAACCGCCGCCGCAAGTGAAATCACAACAGTCAGCACCACTTCGGGAGCCGTCCAGATTACCCCTTCACCGAAAGTCGGGACAAGGCTTCCGCAAAAATCATACACCGCGTGAAGAATAACGCACAGCCAGATATTTGCGGTTCTTATAAGCACAACGGCGCACATGGCTCCGATAAGAAAGGAATAACCTATCTGAAGCAAGACCGCTCCCGGAGAACTTGTAAACAGATTCACCAGATGAATAACTCCGAACACGGCGGAAGAAAGCACTATGGACACAAACAGATCCTTTGTGCTGCTTCTCCTTTTTTCCATAATTCCCAAAAGCACTACTCCCCGGAACGCCATCTCCTCAAACAATCCGATAGCCAGACACTCCGCGGCAAGCAAAAATATTTGCGAGCCCGAAGCATGAACATCGGCTTCTCCGGAAATCAAAGGAATTATCGGAAGATTGTTAATCACAACCACAAACGCCGGAACAGTAAAAGCCAGCTCTTTTGCCTTTATCCTGAAAGGATTCATAACCTTATATCCGAGATAAAGGGTCAAAGTAACAAATATCGCGCCTCCGAGCAGTCTTGTCAGGGTCATGTAAACAAGCTGACTTGTTGTTTCGTCAAATAATTCCGAAAATTTAGCCTTGCCGTAAAATTCACATAGGAGAAGCAAAGCTATGGACACCGCATAGACCGCCGCGCCTATGTTTCTCTTTAACGAATCACTCCTGCCCTTTGCTCTGTTCACCGGTCTCATCCTTGTTTTGCTCAGTCCCCTCTGCCTTTGGGGATTTTTCGCCGCCGTTTCTTATTTTCTCCGCGTCAAGCCTTATCTGTTCTGCGTGTTTGTTTTCAAAATGCTTTTCAAAGAAATACAGCGCCACGCCTCCGGCTATCATAATAAGCGCCGTGAGCTGTGACGGAGTCAACAGGCTCGTAAAGGTCGCTCCTCTGCTGTCCCCGCGCAAAAATTCAATCAGATATCTCCACACGCCGTAACCTACCATGTATATCGGAAGACAGTACGACTTTCCCTTATAAATCCTATAAACCAGATAGGCGAACAAAGCAAACAGAAATACAGACTCAAAAAGCTGCACGGGAACATACTTACGGTAGCCGAGGTCTCCGTACATCATAATACCGTACCAAGCGTCGGTAGCTTTGCCGTGGCAGCAACCCGCCATCAGACATCCTATGCGCCCGAAAGCATGAGCCACGACAACCGAGCTTATCGCGCAGTTCGCGGTTGCGAAAAAGTTCCGCGCATGGTATCCGTCTTTAAATACAAAGTGACCCACAATGAAATAAAACGCGATAAACACCGCCGCGCCTCCGACAAGACCGCCGTAGAAGGTTGCTCCGGTATTGGACGCAAGCTCAAATTTTCCGGTTGCCGCCATGTTGTAGACAGCCTGCATAAGCACCGCGGCGCCATAGCCGATAACAATCGAAATAACCGCGTCGAAAAGCACAAGATTCTGAAGCTTTCCGTCAAGCGCCGTCCTGTCGGCAAGCTTGCCGAATACAATAATGCACACGACTATTCCTATACAAATAAATATATCATAAAGATCAAGTCCCAAAAACAAATCATTTGGATACATGAATGGCTTTACCTCTTTTCCCGGCACCCGGCGCAAATAAATATCACACTCTGACTTATTTGACGCCGACAGTACCGAATTATTTTCAATCCCCGTCGTTCATCATTTTTTCCGCAAGGTCCTGATGAGTCACGAGAATTTTTCTGGGCTTGTTTCCGTCCGCCGGTCCGACATATCCGAGTTCCTCCATACGGTCGATAAGTTTTGCCGCGCGTCCGTATCCAACCTCAAGTCTTCTCTGCAGCAGGGACGTGGAAATCTTGCCCGCATCAATTGCAAGTTCAATTGCCTCATAAAGCTTAGGATCTTCGTCTCCGCTGTCGGGTCTGAAGCCTTCCTCCGCTCCGTTCTTCTTGCCGTTGTTTCCGCATTTCGCCGCCTCGACATCAATCGAATTCTCAAACTCGCTGTCATAAACCACAGGCGGATTGTTTTCTTTAATATATTCAACGATTCTTTCAACCTCATCGTCACTTACAAAGGCTCCCTGAACACGCTGAGGCTTCGGAGAACCTACGGGCGCGTAAAGCATATCTCCCCTACCAATCAGCTTTTCGGCTCCTCCGACATCTATTATTGTCCTTGAGTCTACCATGGACATGACAGTGAACGCGATACGTGACGGAACGTTTGCTTTGATAAGTCCGGTTATGACGTCAACAGAAGGTCTCTGTGTACCGAGTATAAGGTGTATACCCGCGGCTCTCGCCTTCTGTGCTATACGACAGATAGCGGTTTCGACATCTTCCTTCGCGGTCATCATAAGGTCTGCCAACTCGTCTATTATTATGACCATTTTCGGCATAAACGGCTTATCGGGGTCGTTCTTTGTAACTTCATTGTAGCCCGTGATGTTTCTTACTCCTACCTCTTCTATAAGCTCAAACCGCTTTTCCATTTCATTTACCGCGGAGTTAAGCGCTCCCGCCGCCTTTTTCGGATCGCTGACTATCTTACAGGACAGGTGAGGAATATCCTTATATACATTGAACTCAACCTTTTTCGGGTCAATAAGCACAAGCTTGACTTCATTCGGCTTCGCTTTGAACAGTATACTCATGATTATCGAGTTTATGCAGATAGATTTACCCGAACCGGTAGTACCCGCTACAAGCAGGTGAGGCATTTTCTCAATGTCAAATACCACAGGTCGTCCCGAAACGTCGGCTCCGAGACATGCCGCCGTTTTGCTCTTATGATTCCGGAATTCGGGAGACTCTATAATATTGCGCAGATAAACGGTGGCGCGGTTGTCATTCGGTACCTCTACTCCCACCGCCGCCTTTCCGGGAATCGGCGCCTCTATTCTCACCCCGGACTTTGCGAGTCCGAGCGCGATATCGTCCACAAGATTGGCAATCTGTCTTACCCTGACTCCCACGTCGGGCTTTATCTCATATCTTGTAATCGTGGGGCCGCACGAGCAGGTTATTTCCTTTATCTTGATTCTGAAGCTTTCAAGCGTCTGTTTGAGTATTTCCGTGTTATGTTCGATCTCTTCGGGATTTGCGGCATACTTGTCACTTCCCTTGTCAAGCAGGTCAATAGGCGGGAATTTATATTCCTGTACTACCTCCGCCGCGGCGTTGTTCCTGACGGCGGCATCTTCCGACAGCACCTCTCCCGTGGCTTTGTCCACTTTCAGGCTTCCGGCGCCTGTATTATTAATCGCGCCTCCGAAAGCGTCGTCGTCCGCGCCGTACGCGCCTATGTCCTCTCCCGTGTCGTTGTTGATAACAAATTTGATACCGTCGCTTTTCTGTCCCTTTTCATCGTCGTCAATTTTTTCGGCTTCATAAAGACTCTCCTCGTTTTTCAGCGAGGAAATATCCAACTCATCTTCGTCAACCTCATTTTCGGATTCTGCGGGCGTATGCATTCCGCCTTTGCCAGAGTTTTCGTTTTCCTCGGCGTCAAGCACCGTATCTTTGATTTTTTCATCAATCCTATCATTGTCATCATCCGAAAAATCAGCTTCTTCCGTCTCTTCGGGCTGCTCATCTTCCTCTGCCTGCACGATTTTAGCCGCCGCCGCTGCAGCAGCCTTTTTCTCTGCCTTTTCTCTCTTTTCCTGTGCTTTCAAAGCTGCCTTTTCGGCTTTTTGCCTCTGATACTCTTCGTCTTTCTCACGGTTTTGCTTTTCTTCCCTGCTTTTGGCTATCTGCACCTTTACGGCGGCGACAATCCTGTCAATCATAGCCTGAGGAGTAGTTCCCACGAGGAAAAGCACGAGAGGTATAAGTACCACAATGGAGATAAACATCGCTCCCGCGACATTGGCAATCGAATACAGCGCATACCCGACATATCCGCCGATAACGCCTCCGCCGTACAGAGCGGCTCCGTCCTCGTACAGCTCAACAAACACATTGGAAAAATCCTCGTCGGACGCGTGAATACAGATATGTATGAGCGCCGACGCCACGGTTGTGGTCAGTACGGTAAGAACAGATTTGACTGCTATCAGGTCATCCTCTATATACCTCTTCCAGAAGATAGCGAGATTAAAAAGCACGAGAGGTATCAAAAACGCCGCGTATCCGAAAAAGCCGATGGTAATTTCGCATACATAATATCCCACATATCCCATAATGTGGTCTTTTTCACTGCCGTGATCAAGCTCGTTGTGCGGATTGCAGAACGCGTTTGTCACATAACATATTGTCAGGAAAAGTGCCACCACAATCAAAATATACGGAACTACCTGCGAGGCAAAGGATTCCTTTTTCTTCACTTCTTCCGCCGCCTTTTTGCCCTTTGCGCTTTTGTTATCAGCGCCTGTTCTGCTTTCATTTCTCATTTTGGCGGTACTCTTTGCGTTTAACGAATTTTTTCCCTTGTTATTGCTGTTTTTCTGCGACATATTCCAAACCTTTCCTTTTACACTCAGACAGATATCCGCGCATGACACCGCGGCGCCCGTGACATAATATTGATATGGGTTATAAACTGAAAAAGAGCGGCGCGATAAACAACTCCCGCGCAATCGTTTGGCATAAAACCGATTGTTAATTTCAAATAAAATTCCGAAAATTATTTTTTACAACCATTCCGTTATATTATAACACAGCCGCAAATTTTTTTCAAGTCCCTACATGCCGTAAACGACAAAAGATTTTATATTTTTTGGTATTTTTATACTTTACAAATTATTTAAATCATTGTTTTAATCAAATTATAGTCTTACTGTTAGGATTATTAAAAATGACTCAAGTACAAAAAAGCGCAATAATTACAGTTACCGCTCTTGCGGCGGGAATATGCAACGGACTTCTCGGCGCCGGAGGCGGAATACTGCTCGTGCTTGTGCTTTCCGCATTATACAAAGACAGCTTTGACGACGGAAAAGATTTTTTTATTAACGCACAGGCGGCAATGCTCCCGGTAACGGCAGTATCCTGCTTCATGTACGCGTCACGCGGAATGCTGAATACCGAATCCTTCGGTGTATATGCGATTCCGGCAGTTATCGGAGGAATACTGGGCGGATTTCTGCTCACCAAGATAGATGTCAAATGGATAAAGCGCATCTTTGCCGTGATTGTGATATGGTCCGGCATCCGAATGCTGTTTTTCTGAAACCGCATTGCAATATTTTTATACCTTGTTATGCCATATATAAGAATTTACACAGGGAGAACCAACACACATGGGAAATTTTGACTCAATGCTCGTACTGAATATAATTGCCGCGCTGGTCATAGCCCTGCTTTCGGGTCTCGGCGTCGGAAGCGGCGGGCTGCTTGTTATCTGGCTTACTATGGTAGCCGGATATTCGCAGACGGACGCGCGCAGTCTGAACCTGCTCTTCTTTCTTTTTTCGGCGGGCAGCGCGCTTATACTGCATCTTCTGCACAAAAAAATACGTCTTTCTCTGATAGCGGTCATGTCAATTGTGGGAATTATAGGCGCTCTTTTCGGGACATACCTCGGAATTGTAATCGATCCGCGTATCGTACGCAAAATCTTCGGCGGAATGCTTGTGTTTTCGGGAATTTATACACTGGTGGGCAAAAACAGCATAAGCGTAAAAAAGCATCCGACGCCCGCAAGCCCCGACAGGTCGGCGTAAGCTTATCCGGACTACAGCCTTTACATTTGATTTGTCATATTGTAAATTTTTACATTTTTAATTTTAAATTTTAAAAACCCTCTTTACAAATCCGATTGAATATGCTATAATTTTATGAAAGCATAACGCCGACACGGCTTTCGGATACAGCCAGAATGGATTTCACCCGCCGGCTGCTGTGTGGAGCGTATTTGCGAAAAATCATATTTAGTTTGAAAGGTGAAACAAAAATGACCACACAAGAAAAACAGGCTATTATTCAGAAATACGCCATTCACGAGGGAGACACAGGTTCGCCTGAAGTTCAGATTGCGATTCTCACATACAGAATAAACAATCTGACCGAACATCTCAAAGACAATCACAAGGACAATCACAGCCGCCGCGGCCTTTTCAAAATGGTAGGACACAGAAGAAATCTGCTCAACTACCTGCAGAAGGTCGATATCGAGAGATACAGAGCTATCATCGAAAAGCTGAACATCAGAAAGTAATGATTGCATGGGAGTGGAGTGGTACAACCTTGTCACTCTGCTCCCTGTCTTTTTAACGGTATCATACGACCGTTTTCATCAAAGCCCGACATCATGCGGGGAATTTAGAACTTAAATATATAAATGACGACAGCTTTGTCGTCAAGTATGTATTTAAGTGCTAAAGCTCCGTGTGAAAGGAAATATAAAAATAACACGGAGGACAAATATGTCAACAGAAATTATCAGCTCAAAAATGGAATTTAAAAATTACAAAGTATTCAGGTACACCCTGGCAGGCCGCCCGCTTGTAATAGAGACCGGTAAAATGGCAGGGCTTGCAAACGGCTCTTGCCTTATCCGCTACGGAGATACAGCCATCCTTTGCTGCGCCACGGCGTCCGAAAAGCCAAGGGACGGAATTGACTTTCTGCCCCTTTCGGTAGACTTCGACGAAAGAATGTACGCGGTCGGCAAAATTCCCGGCGGCTATCTTAAGCGTGAAGGCAAGCCCTCCGAAAAGGCAATTCTGACAAGCCGCGTGATAGACAGACCTATCCGTCCGCTTTTCCCCAAGGACCTGCGCAATGACGTCGCAATCACGCTCACTGTCGTTTCGGTAGACCCCGACTGTTCCCCCGAAATCACCGCAATGATAGGCGCTTCAGTCGCGCTTTCAATCTCAGACATCCCGTGGAACGGTCCTATCGGAGGAGTCCTTGTAGGACTTGTAAACGGTAAATTTGTCATAAATCCCACCGAAGCGCAGGCTAAGGTAAGCGACCTTCAGCTTACGGTAGCGGCTTCCGCCGAAAAAGTAGTCATGATAGAGGCGGGGGCAAACGAAGTGGACGACGACACCATGTTTGACGCCATCATGCTGGCGCACAGAGAGATAAAAGACCTTTTGGTATTCATAAGCGCAATAGTAGACGAAATAGGAAAACCCAAATTCGATTACCCCTCATGCGAGCTTGACCATGAAATGTTCGACAAAATTTTTGACTTCTGTGAAAAAGACGTGATGAACGCGCTTGACACCGACGACAAAAATATAAGGGACGAGAGAATGTTGCCTATTAAGGACGCAATACTCGAAAAATTCTCCGAGGAATATCCCGATCTTCCCACACAAATGGAAGAACTTGTATATAAAATCCAGAAAAAGATAGTGCGCCGCTGGCTGTTGGTCGACAAAAAGCGGGTAGACGGCAGAAGCATGAACCAGATCCGTCCCCTTGCGGCAGAAGTCGGAGTACTTCCCCGCACACACGGTTCGGGACTCTTTACCAGAGGACAGACCCAGGTGCTCACGGTCGCAACTCTCGGCACACTGTCCGAAGCTCAGGCTCTTGACGGAATTGACAACGAGACCTCAAAAAGATATATGCATCACTACAATATGCCCGGGTTCTCCACCGGAGAGGCAAAAGCCGTGCGCAGTCCCGGACGCCGCGAAATCGGTCACGGCGCTTTGGCTGAACGCTCGTTGGTGCCGGTGCTTCCCTCCGAGGAAGAATTTCCGTATGCCATAAGGCTTGTGTCGGATGTCGTTTCCTCAAACGGCTCCACTTCCCAGGGCTCGGTATGCGGTTCAACACTTGCTCTGATGGACGCGGGTGTGCCGATTAAGGCTCCTGTTGCCGGAATTTCCTGCGGACTTATCACCGCCGAGGACGGAAGCTGGGACACCATGATTGACATTCAGGGACTTGAGGATTTTTACGGAGACATGGATTTCAAGGTTGCGGGTACTCACAAAGGCATAACTTCTATACAGATGGACCTTAAAATCGACGGGCTCACTCCCGAAATAATCAAACAGGCTTTTGAGCAGACACACGCGGGTCGTGATTATATCATAGACAATGTTATTTTAAAGGCTATTGAGGCTCCCAGACCCGAAGTTTCAAAATACGCTCCAAAGATGACCACCATACAGATCGACCCCGACAAAATCCGCGAGGTAATAGGCAAAGGCGGCTCGGTAATTCAGAAGATAGTCGCTGATACGGGCGCCAAAATAGATATAGAAGACGACGGTACAATAAGAATCGCCGCGATAAATTCAGACCAGGCCGAAGCTGCCCGTGCCGCGATCTCCGCAATCGTATTCGAGCCTGAGGTAGGCATGATCTATACCGGCACCGTAACCGGAATAAAGGAATTCGGCTGCTTTGTGGAATACGCTCCCGGCAAAGAAGGTATGGTACACATATCAAAGATAGCCGACAGAAGAATTGACAAAGTCGAAGACGTATTAAAGCTCGGAGACGTTGTCAAAGTCAAATACATCGGTCTTGACAAAAAAGGCCGCATGGATTTCTCGATCAAAGACGCTAAGGACTGACAGTGATTAATTCGGAAAATGTAATATATTAAAAGGCGTTTAACCGCCGGATTGCTTTAAAAAAACCGCCGTGACGGCAAGGAGGATTACTATGGCTACAAAACCTACGCAAAGCCGTAATAACGACAACATGTTTAAGCAGAAAGCCACTCTGATGGTTATGGCAGTGCTCGTGCTTGTGTTGTTTGTATGTATTCTGTGTCTGATTATAGCGAGTATCCAGAATTCGGACAACAATAACGAGGACGGCACTGAAGCGCCCTCCGGAGAGGTGTCGGACAATATCACTTACACCTCTATGACACTGTCCGCGGCAGATTTTCAGAAAGGCAATCTGGTACTTGTAAACTCACAGCATGAATATGTTTTTCCTGACGAAAACAACCGTGTAAGCATTTACAATTACAGAAGCGAACACAACGGTTCGGGTTCATATAAACTCGGCTCCACCGAACTTTACTTAGAGCCTGAGGCTGTTGAGGCAATGCACAACATGCTTGTGGAATTTGCAAAGGAAACCGGAAATTCCTCGCTTAACGTAACTTCCGCCTACCGTTCATACGAAGACCAGGAAAGCACCAACAGTTCAATAGAGGCGGGCTTTTCCGACAGTCATACCGGACTCAGCTTTTCACTCGCCATGTATGAGAACAATATCACGACGCAGCTCACCGACACGGAAAACGCGGAATATTACAATTGGCTTAAAGAGCACGCGCATGAATACGGTTTTATAATAAGATATCCCGTGGGAAAAGAATCTGTAACAGGTGTATCGAATTACGCGTATTCTTTCAGATATGTAGGCGTTCCGCACGCTACCTACATGTATACAAACGACCTGTGCCTTGAGGAATATATTGATTATCTCAAAACAAACGCGTCTTTTGACAGCAAGCTGAGCATTACCGACGACGGAGGACACACATATCTTGTTTATTACACTCCCTCCGCAGGTGACATAACCGAAATAAAAGTGCCTGTCGCGGAGACCGAGCTTGACGGGAGCGCCAGATATCCATACACCGTGTCAGGTACAAATGAGGGCGGCGCGGTAGTGACCGTACAGCTAAGCTGATTAAATATCCGATTTTTCTCTCCTTATCAAGAAAGGAACGGTATTCTGATATGAAATTGAAAAAAATCATTTTATGTCTCACTTCCCTGGTTCTTGTTATTCTGCTTGCGTCCTGTCAGACCAATGAAGACACTGACATCGAAAGCAATTCAACCGATTCGTCCTCTTCAAATAACGGACAAAACGGCAATTCCGGCACATCACAAGCCAACGCTTCACTTGTTTTTTCGGGCATGGAGTGTGAGATCTCGGATACAAGCGCCATAATTCAAGAGGGCAAGATATATAAAATCGTCAAGCCCGGAACTTATACGATAAGCGGTACGCTCGACGACGGTCAGATACAGGTCGAAGTGCAAAAGACCGAAGCAGTCACGCTTGTGCTCGACAATTTTACGGGTTCTTGCTCGGATTCCGCGGTAATTTATATAATATCCGCGGATAAAGTCGATATCGATTTACAGAACGACAGCGTAAACACACTTACCGACGCGTCTGTCTATGTCTTCCCCGACCCAACCACCGATAAACCAAACGCCTGTATTTACTCCTCTGACGATTTGACAATAAAAGGCGGCGGTTCCCTTATCGTAAACGCCAATTACAACAACGGCATAGGATGTAAAAACGATGTGGAAATCAAAAACGGAAAAGTTACGGTAAGCGCGGTAAACAACGCGATTAAGGGTAATGACAGCGTTACGGTCTGCGGTGACGCCGAGGTAATAATTGAAGCCGCTGACGACGGACTGAAAGCCGACACCATAGACAGGTCGGACAAAGGTTTCGTCAGAATCACCGAACAGGCCAAAGTTACCGTATCCTGCACAGACGACGCAATTCAGGCCACACAGAATGTAACGGTTACATCCGGAGCTACCGTAACGATAAAGTCCGCGTCTCAGGCGGTAAACTGTGACGGAACCGTTAATGTGGATGACGGATGTATTGTCAACCAGACTCCGTAAAACACCGGATTACAAAATGAAAGGACAGGTATTTGATGATGTCTGCAAATTTTGAAGAAGTAAAAGATTTCGCGGTAAACTGTGCCGGTAAAATAAAAGAAAATATTGTAGCCTGCGCAGGAAAGCTTAACAAGGCTTACGATGAATACGATATCAGCATAGACTCAAAGCATTATACGGACTCAGAAAGCGAGCCGACATGTACCGGAAGCTATAAAGCAAAGCTGAAAGTCAGACTTTCGGACATGATAGCGGGAGCTGTTGTTGTCACGCTTATTCTTTCTTTTTTCAGAACCGTACTGAAAATATTCAGGTGAAATGAAATACTTTGATATAGAATATGTAAAAACGAAAAACCTGTCCGAATTTTGCTTTACACTTACAAAATCCTCGGCTGCCGCGCGTTTTTCGGAAGAATATTACGGATCTCTGTACAGGAAATGTCTGAAAGAATATCAGAACGAGACAAAAAGAATCTGCCGTTTTCTGAAAAAACCGTATGACAAAGAGCTTTCGGCTTCGGAATTTACGCTATCAAACACTGAAAACCTTGAATATGTAAAACAAAATCTGCCAAAGGACATTTTGGATTCCGTTGCGGATGTAAGGGTTTTGGCGCTTGGCGCGGCTTCCCCGGAAGTGTTCGATAAGATAACCTCATTTTGCGGAAAGCTTTACAGAAAATGCCGTGAGACAGAGAATCTTTATGAATCCGAGCTTGAAAAGGTTAAAAACAAATTCGGAGCCGAGAAAACAGATACGTTGCTTAAATATTTGTTTGCGACCCCAAAGGACGCATATACGGAAGGAAATTCGCTTATCATAACCGTCGATTCAGACAATACAAGCGATGTTTTAAACAAACGTATAATTCTCGATTCTCCTGCCGATATAATGGGTATCGATTATGTAGGTCAGACGGTGTGCCAGGTCGAACTATTGCCTGAGGAAAACGACTCTATGCACTTAAACTGTCTGTTTTATCAGCCTAAAGACGGCATCTATACCGAATTTTCCGTATCCGCAAAAAATTTTTCATTTGAATAGATGTTCTGGTTTTTAACATCTATATTTGAGAGCCGGCTCGATTGAGCCGGCTCAAATTGTGTACCCAAGAAGCGTTTTGTCTGCGAGGCAAGTACGAGCGCATTGATAACGTCCGTAAGCTTCGACACTTCCCTTTTCAGACATAGCCAAACTATTTGATGAAAGTTTTGATCAAACTTTTTCAAAAGTTTGCAAGTTCAAGGGCGAGTAGACCTTGATATCCATTGACAAATAATAATTTCAGATATATACTTATATAGTCACATTTGGGACTTAGAGAATAAAAACGACAGAGTTCTGAAAAACGCGTTAGAAGAGGACAGTAAAACATTATGGAAGAATTAAAAGAACAAAGTAATTATTTCGGCACTGAAAAAATAGGCAGGATACTTTTAAAAATGGCTCCTCCCGTTATGCTTGCCCAACTGATTCAGGCATTGTACAATATAGTTGACAGTGTATTTGTCGGCAGATATTCGGACGCGGGTCTCACCGCATTATCAATCATATACCCGATTCAGCTTCTTATGATAGCGCTTGCGGTCGGCACGGGCGTCGGGATAAACACCGTAATGGCGGCAGAACTCGGCGTCGGACAGAGTAAAAAAGCAAACGAATACGCCGGCGTCGGCACTCCGCTCGCCATAGTGCTGTGGGCTTTATTCGCGGGAATCTGCTATATGATTATGCCCGCATACGCACGTATGCAGACCGATTCTCCCGAGGTTGTTGCCGATGTAATCTCTTACGGCAGAATTGTATGTGTGTTCAGCTTCGGGCTGTTTCTTGAAAGCGTCTGGACAAAGGTCCTTCAGGCAAGAGGAGATATGAAAACGCCGATGGTCGCGCAGATACTCGGAGCGATAACGAACATTATTCTCGACCCGCTGCTGATATTCGGAATGTTCGGGTTTCCCGAAGCCGGAATTGCAGGCGCCGCCATCGCTACCGTCGCGGGTCAGGCGGTCGCGGCACTGGTCGTGATGAAAAAAGGATTTTACAAATCACCGCGGCTGAATAAATACCCGCATTATGTCGCAAAGATATTCCGCCTCGGAATACCGAATATACTCATGCAATCGGCATACACGCTTTACATATTCGGACTCAATATGATTCTCGCCACTTTCTCCGACGCCGCGGTAACCGTGCTCGGTCTTTACTATAAATGGCAGACATTCTTCTTTATACCGCTCGGCGCAATGCAGACATGTATTGTCCCGATTATAAGCTTTAACTATGCCGCGCGCAACACCGAGCGTTGCAGAAAGACCCTGAATATATCAATTCTGTTCGGAATGGCGCTGATGCTCTTTGGCACCTTGTGCTTTGCAATCATTCCCGAACCCATGCTGAGATTCTTCTCCTCTGACGAGGAAGTCATACGAATCGGCACTACGGCTTTCAGAATTATCGGAATAAGCTTTATTCCCTTAGTCACCTCTCTTACATATCCCGTTCTTTTTCAGGCAGTGGGAAAAAGCCTGAAAAGCACACTGCTCACCGTGATACGTACGGTTTTGCTTTTCGTACCTTTGGCGTACCTGTTTTCACGTTTCGGTCTTGATTATTTCTGGCTGACTTATCCGGTAACCGACAGCATTACCTCTCTTGTAGGTTTTTTTATGTGCCGCAGCTTCTGGAAACACCCATATCTTTCAAAGAAAAAGAACGGAGAACCGGAAGCCGTCATACAAAAATCGCGTCCCGGAGTTATCATTGCCATTGCGAGAGAACACGGCTCATCGGGTAAGCAGATAGGCAAGCTTGTGGCAGAAAGGCTGAACATCCATTTCTACTACAAGGAAATGACCGAAATTGCCGCGCAGGAAAGCGGGCTGGACAAAGACTTTATTTCAGATATTAACAAAAACGCTCCCCGAAAGCTTCATAATCTGTATTTCAGTTCAAAAGCGGTTCAGCACGCCGTTGTCGCGCAACATAAGATAATCGAAAAGATTGCGGATAACGGCAGCTGCGTCATAGTCGGCAGAGCCGCGGATTATATATTGAAAGACTATGATAATGTAGTCCGTATATTTATTTACGCCCCGCTTGAGTACAGAATCGGCAGAGTAATGGAGGTTTACGGCGATACACGGGAAGCTGCCGAAAAGAATATCAGGCGTTCAGATAACGCGCGCGCGGCTTACTATAAAAATGTTTCCGGGCTTACCTGGACAGACAAGGACAATTACGACCTGACAATAGACAGTTCCGTGGGACTTGAGGCGAGCGCCGACATAATCTTAGAGTATCTGAAAAACGCAAACAGCCATACTCTTCAGGTCGATACGCCGTAAGGAATATTTTATCACATAAATACTGCCGGTCAGTTTGGCATGTGAATTATATAATCTTTAATCAACAAATAATAATTCACAAAAAAAAGTGCGGGCGCGGACAAACTTTTTTTGTTTTGTATATTTACTTGTACGACAATTTATGATATAATGTATACAGCGTGAAGTAATCTATTCAATATTATTTTATCGGCTGTATACCGCAGTTTTGCCGGCCGCAAAACTGTCCGGGGTTAATGTATACAGCGCGAAGTAATTAGTTAAATGTAACCGCACAGAGCTATGCTCTCGACGGCATGGAGGTATACAAATAATGCAAAGCTTTGTCATAAAGCCGAGTATTCACTTCGGCGACAATGCCCTCTCAAGATTGGCTGAAATAGAATATAAAAAAGTGTTTATAATAGCAGACCCGTTTACAGTCTCAAGCGGGCTGATAAAGTCGGCAACCAAGTATCTTGACGCCGCCGATATAAGTTACACTGTTTATTCCGACGTGGTTCCCGACCCGTCCATAGAAAAGGTGGTAGAAGGAGTCACGGCTCTGCTTAAGGAAAAATCTCCCTGCATCATTGCCATAGGCGGTGGGTCGGCTATCGACCTTTCAAAATGCGTCAGGCAGTTTGCCAATAAAATTGACACTGACTATTATCCGCATTTTATCGCAATCCCCACCACAAGCGGAACGGGCAGCGAAGTTACTTCCTTTTCGGTAATTACCGACAGGGAAAAAAATATAAAACACGCGATAGTCGATAATTCCCTGTTGCCCGAAGAGGCGATTCTCGACGTGGAAATGGTAAAAAGCGTGCCCGCTTCCATTACCGCGGACACCGGAATGGACGTAATGACGCACGCTATTGAAGCATATGTAAGCACAAACGCAAACTCCATTTCCGATATGTATGCCGAAAGAGCCACTCAGCTCTGCAAGAATTACCTTGTACGTTCGTTCAAATATTCCGATACACACGATATTGAGTCAAGAGAAAAAATGCACCTTGCCTCAAACCTCGCGGGAATTGCGTTTAATTCCGCATCACTCGGAATCAATCACGGTATGGCTCATCAGCTGGGAGCGCAGTTTCACATACCTCACGGACGTGCCAACGCCATACTTCTCCCTGTCATTATCGCCTATAACTGCGGCATTGATAAGTACACGAACAACATATCCAATCCCTCATATTGTGTAAAAAAATACGCCGACATGGCAAGAGTTATAGGTATAGGAAACTTTAACGACGTATCGTCTGTCAAAGCCCTTATCGATTACATAAAGCACATGCAGCTTGAAATGAACATACCCACTCATATAAGCGCCGCGGTTCCGAAGCTTAAGAAAGATGAATATTTCTCCAAAATAGAAACAATGACGGACGCCGCTCTCAAGGACAGGTGTACTCCCACAAATCCCCGTACCCCAAAGCCTGAGGAAATTTCAGAGCTTTTTGCAAAGTTGTGGTAATTGTCTGTAAACCAATAAAAAATCAGGGCTTCAACCCTGATTTTTTCATTTTAAAAATTTTATTTTGTCACATGCCCGATAATCCTTAAAGTGTCATTTGATTTTCCGACATTCGATATAAAATCTTTTATCGGCGGCATGTCCCATTGAAAAGGTTTTTCTGGGCAACGCGCCGTCACAAATTACCGTTTTAAACAGCTCGTTCTTTTTCATTCCGTCAAAGATAAGTCCTATGGCATTCTTTTTCTCCACAAGCCCTTTTACGCTGTCAACACCGTGTATGTAATCTGTTTTCACATCTCTGTGTTTCTTTGTAAACTCGTCAAGGAAGCTCTGAACACTCCCTACCGCAAGATTACTTTCAGGATTTTCTATTATAATTTCCTTAACCTCATTATCTGAAATACATGTTATTTTCTGAGCGGGGATGTCACCTGCACCCGAACACTTTGCCGCAAATTCCGCAAATTCGGACATAAAAATCTGCTTGTCCGCACCGAAAACCACTCTGTAGATCGGCTCAAACTCAAGCGCGTCGTCATGCAGGTTTACCACTTCGCACAAAGCATATCTCGCGGGGTGATTTTTTGCCGTCTCTGCCCCGATTTCCGCTTTGATTTCTTCATACAAAGCCTTCGCGCTTGCCAGCGAATGATTTCCATCGCCCACGGCAAACAGCAGCGGCGGACAGTCAATGCCGTATTTTTTTCTCATCTCCTCACCCGAAGCGAGTCTGCCGAGCGCATTATCTATATCCGCCATTCCTTTGCTGTCAATAAACCTGCCGCGGACATGTCCCGCGCCCGCCCAAAGGTCAAAATCATACGCTACGGTATATTTATCCGAAATTACGGATATCGGCTCTATAACGGTTTTTTGCGGGTCGTCAATCAACATCATTATGTGCGGCATCTCAAGGACAGCATGTCTTCTCACCTCAACCCTCGGAGGTATTCTTTCAAGCACGGTTCCCTCCGTAGCGCGAATCAATGTCTTTGAACCCACATTGTAATCATACATTTCAAGGTCCACAGCCCCCACTATCCCGCGTCGTATTTTTCCGTCCGACTGGGTCCTCTCAAGGTAAATCATACTTTGCGGGTGGCATACAAGAACACTCTCCAGATACTCCTTCATCTTGCGGTTGATGTCGGGTATCCTTTTATCGGATTCAGACAGGAATGCCTCGGGCAGCATCAGATTCAGCGTTGACGGGCTGTCTTTGGCAAACTCATATGCCGCCTCCCAATACTGAGGTTCGCTTGTGTATTGGTCACAGGCGACAGACGCCCATTTTGTGCCGTCTGTCTTGTCAAAGTCCGGCAGATATATGTCCTGAGGGATTAAATATCGATTCATAAATATTCTCCTTTATGATACGGCGACGCATTTTAAACTTTAAACAACACCGACCGCCGTTCAATAAGGGGCTAAGCCCCGTCATTCTACGTTTTCAGTGGGAGATTTATCTCCCCGCTGAAAAAATCAAGCGTCACCCGCCTTCTTTTGAGGCGAGAGATATCTTAATTCAGTTATATTTCACTTTTGACGTCATATTCAGAAAGAAAACCCGGGCACGTCATTCAACCCCAAAGATTATGGAGCCGGCTAAACTCGATATGTGATTTTCCAAATAAAAGCATCGTATACATTATATAATAATAATAAAAAATTGTCAATGTTCTCTTTTTATCAACATCCTCTGACCCGCAGACAAATTTTTTACCCATTGCACAAAAGCAAAAATAAATAAATATTGAGAGCATAATTCACAAACGCCGATTATTTACAAATTATCAATGTGGAATTTGTAAACAAACTTTTTGCGTGACAAAACTTTTTTGCTTTAATCTATTGACAAAAGTCAAAATTTTTCATATAATTAATTATTATGTGTTCCGTAAAATGATACTGCCGCTCACTTTTCGCGGCGATTATTTTGACTTTCATGTATTAAAAAATAATTTCAAGACAAGTAATATGTATAATGTATATAAGACTTGCCGTTAAAAAGAAAGGTTCAGATTTGCAATGAATGTTAAGGTAGTTAAATTCGGAGGTTCGTCACTGGCGGACGCCGAGCACTTCAGGCAGGTCGCCCAAATTATAAAGGCAGACCCCTCTCGCAGATATGTCGTTCCCTCCGCCCCCGGCAAAAGATTCGGCTCCGACATCAAAGTTACCGATATGCTCTACAAATGCTACGAGCTTATCAGAGAACGCGCGGGCATGGAGGTTATAGAAAAGCAATACTCACAGATAGTGCAAAGATATGAAAACATAATAAAAGAGCTTGGATTGGATTTTGACATGTCCGGCGAATTTGAATATGTAAAAAACGCCATGCTGCACAGTTCCGGAAGAGACTACGCCGCAAGCCGCGGCGAATATCTCAACGGAATCATACTCGCGAAATATCTGGGATTTTATTTTATTGACGCGGAAAGCGTAATTTTCTTCCGCGAAAACGGCACTTTTGACGAGGAAAAGACAAACGAGGTATTGTCCGCCGAACTCAAACTGCACGAATACGCCGTAATTCCCGGCTTTTACGGCTGTATGCCCAACGGAACCATAAAGACCTTTTCAAGAGGCGGCTCAGATATAACCGGCTCTATTGTGGCGCGCGCGGCACAGGCGGATCTGTATGAAAACTGGACAGATGTATCGGGATTTCTGATGACCGACCCCAGAATAGTGGAAAATCCGTGCACAATCGACACCATAACTTACCGCGAACTGCGCGAGCTTTCGTATATGGGCGCCACGGTGCTCCACGAAGACGCGATCTTTCCGGTGAGATACGCCGGCATTCCGATAAATATAAGAAATACCAACAGACCTGAGGACAGGGGAACAATGATAGTGGCAAACGCCGAGAGCTACGACAAAGAACACATCATCACAGGTATTGCCGGCAAAAAAGGTTTTTCGGTCATAACCATAGAAAAAGATATGATGAATGCCGAAATAGGCTTCGGCAGAAAAGTGCTTGAAGTGCTTGAGGACTTCGGGCTTTCATTTGAGCATCTTCCCTCCGGCATAGACACCATGAGCATTCTGCTGTCCACAGCGGCACTCGACAGCTGCAAGGAAAAGGTACTCGGAGCAATCAACAGCGTAACTTCTCCCGACAGCCTAACCGTTGAGGACGGCGTTGCCCTTATTGCCATTGTCGGCCGCGGAATGATTAAAGCCAAAGGTACTGCGGCAAGAGTGTTTGACGCAATATCAAACTCAAACGTCAATATCCGTATGATAGACCAGGGTTCCTGCGAACTCAATATCATTGTAGGCATAGACGAAAACGATTTTGAGACCGCGATTTCCGCGATATACAGGGAATTTGTAAAAAAATAAAATAAGAAGAAAATGAACTCCCGTCAAAACAGACTGAAACAAGTCTTTTTCAAAGGGAGTTTTGTTTTTATTTGCAGATTATTTTTTAAAAGTCGATTACATATGCTTAATCTAAGGTTTCAACCGCCTCGTATGTGTAGATGAGTAATTACCGCATATTGTAAATCGCCACCGCGGTCGCGTACGGCGGAATTTTTAATGAATCACCGTCAGAGGATACGGGCTCAAGCCGAACAGTCTCATCAAGCAACAGAAAATCACACATATCCGCTTCACCGACGGATATTTTGACAATTTTCTCGGATTCGGAAGTATTTACAAGCATCACAGCCGATTTCTTTTCCGCCTTTCCGTATGCCGCAAGTGCAAATACGCCGCCCTCACCGTTTTCTTTAACCTCACACAGGCACTCGTCTTCCAGTCTGTAAAGCATATTGAAGGCTTTAAAGCTGTAAAACGCCGAAAACGGGGTTTTGGTAAGCGGGTCAAACATTCCCCCATATGAGGTATTTATCTGCCCGTCATAATACATCATCATATCTATTGAAGTGTCGTGCAGACGTATCATCATTTCGGAAATGCGGGCGGCGTCTATGAGTTTGCCTCTGTCATATATCCCCGGATTCCATTCGTTGAATATGCTTTCCGTGTCTTTGAAGCCGTATTTGTCAAGCATCTCTCTGGCATACGAGGCATACGCGATATTTTCCTCAACACCCGAATACGAGTGCCATGAGAAGAAATCAAGCGGAGCCCTGCCTGCTTGCGAAGTAATATGCTCAAGGAAGCCCTCAAAAAACTCGATAAAATATTCTGTCCTGGTCGAAATATGCGCCGTAGTGTCGGGATTGGCGTTCAGAATCTCATAAAATCCGCACGAGGCGTATCCTCCGACCTTGATATCCGGAAATACTTTTTTCAAATGGTTTGCCGTAATTGTATAAAGCTCGTAATACTGCTCCCTGTTTCCGTTCCACATAGGATTTTCCGACATATCGGGCTGATTGTCCGGCTCGTTCCATATCTCCCAATAGGTTATCCCCATGTGATATCCGTCAGCCCATCCGCAATTGTAATGCGCGATTATATGTTCGCATACTCTCGCCCACTTATAAGGGTCCTTGGGAGGATTTATATGTACCGGTCTTATGTGGCGGTAATTCTCTATGCTGCAACCGAGACGATAGAAAGGCTCCGAACCCTGCGCCTTGATATTCTCAAGTAAATAATCGGTAAATTCAAACCGATATGACTCAGGTAAATTTTCATCGGCGTCCGGATTTGTGAATATATTGTCTATATCGACAAACACCGTACCCCCGAATTCGCCGCCGGTATCGTGAAGCCTTGAATAAGGTATTCCCGCCTCGCCCCAATAGTGCATCTGCTTCATTGAAAGCCCGTTAATCGGGCAATTGTTCGCGCAATGCATAGGTTTTATCTTACCTTTGATTTTACTTGCATCGACCTTTATTTCGATCATAATTTATTACCGTCCTGTTTGATAAATGATATTTAATACCTGTTACAGTCTGAAAATCTTAACAGATTTTACCGCGCTTCCCTCTTCATACATACCTATCTCACCCAACGCAAAAAACACGCCGCTCCTGTCACATACACAAAGCTTTTCACCGCATTTGAAATCCGTACCGAGCTTTTTCTGATATACAGGGCAGCCGCTCCTGAACAGCCGTTCGTAAAATCCGCTCAAATTTATCGAAGGTAGGTCTGTAAAAAGAGTCTGCACATCAAACAAAGCCTCTCTTCTCTGCTGAGGATCCATCTCGGACAGCTCCTCAAGCGTATAAGCCTGTTCAATGCTTATGCCGTTTGCGTAAGTTCTGCGAAGCGACGCCATAACCCCGCCGCAGCCTAAACTTTTACCGATATCGGCGCACAGAGTCCGTATATACGTTCCTCCGGAGCATGTGAC
The DNA here is from genome assembly GCA_949286815.1 of uncultured Eubacteriales bacterium. Taxonomy (GTDB): domain Bacteria; phylum Bacillota; class Clostridia; order Oscillospirales; family CAG-272; genus SVTX01. The sequence continues at coordinate 21,456 of CASEEB010000071.1, forward strand.
GTCGAGCAAATACTCGGACGGGTTATCGGTACGCATACAGTCGATTGAAAAAATCTCTATCTCCCTGCTTTGTCTTTCCACGGTAATTCCCCGGCGCGCAAGGTCATAAAGCTTTTCGCCGCCAAGCTTAAGAGCCGAATACATGGGGGGAGTCTGCATTATTTTCCCGGAGAAATTCCGAACTGTCCCGCAGACTTCACTGTATTCGGGAAGTCTGCCGCCATACTCGTTCAAAACCGTGCCGGTGATATCCTCGGTATCGGTTTCAAGTCCTAAGCGCAGGGTCGCCGTGTAGCTTTTTCTTCCGCCGCTTACAAATTCACATGCCTTTGCCGCTCTGCCGACCAGCACAACAAGCACTCCGGTCGCCATTGGGTCAAGCGTTCCGGTATGACCCACGCGCGAGGTTTCGTAAAGCGTTCTGATCTTATTTATCACATCGTGGGACGTAAAACCCTGTGGCTTGTCAATAGCTACAATACCGCCCGGAAGATTGTCATTCTCAGTTCGCCTCATCTCAGAATCTCACCTCAGCCATATATATCGGGAAACCCTTTTCCGAAAAGCTCATCTCATACTCGGTCATTATATTCTCGTCCGCTCTGTCCGATCGGTGCAGATCCCTGCTCATCCAGACAACCTCAAGGTCGCACAGCGCAAACTGCTCCAGACTGAAAGTGAAAAGCCCCTCGTTGTCCGTTTTGAAATAAAGCGTTCCGCCGGGTTTTAAAATTCTTTTGTATTTTTCCAGAAAATTTATATGTGTAAGTCTTCTTTTGGCGTGTCCCGCCTTCGGCCACGGGTCGCTGAAATTGAGAAACAAAAAATCCACACTGTGTTCGGGAAACCACTCGTTCAGATTGTCGGCGTTTCCGATGACAAATCTGAGATTGTCCGGACGGGCGTCTTTCTGCCGCATGGCTTTTTCAAGCGCTACACAGCAGACGTCGGGGACTTTCTCCATGGCAATCAGATTAATATCATGTCTCTTTTGCGCCATTCCTACCGCAAAATTTCCCTTTCCGCAGCCTATCTCAAGCGCCAGCGGCAAACTCCTGTCGGGAAACGCAAACACAGGATCGTTCATCAGCATTTCGGGATTCCCTATCAGCAAATCCGAGCAGGCCGAAATGCGCTCGTCTCTGTGCTTCTTTTTTCTCATTCTCATTTTGACTTTGTCCTCTTCTTCAACAAGATCACCGCAGCGGCGATTATCGCGATATCGAGCACCGCAAAAGCCGCAATCACATATATCAGCGCGTTTGAGTCCTCCCCGCTCTGCTCATCGGGATCGGACAGGCTGTCACCGTCCTGACCGCTTGCGCTTTCATTGCTTTCGCTTTCATTTCCGTCCTCATTATCTCCGCTTTCATCCTCATCCGAAGGGATGTACGATATGTTGCCGTACACCTGAGAATAAATCTGTTGTGACGAGGCAAGCGGGCTTGTCGCGCTGTCAGGAACCGAATATATGCGTATATTGTCAATTGTAGCCCTGATTCCCACGGTACACTTCAGAACAATTATATTGCCAAGCTTGTCCGAGGGAAAAGTCCCGTTTTGACCTATCTCGTATTCGGGGGTATACTGCTGTGTGTAATATGCAAGTTTCCCGGTATCCGCGCTTGCCGCCAAAAGCCCGTTGACATACATGTCTATACGTTCGGGCATCTTGTTCTCATCCGACGTCACACGCACCGCAATATTTATATTTTTATCCTCCGCATTTCCGTCTTCACCGTAAAGCGCATTTTTCAGGTCCTCTCCGCTCTGCGGACCAAGCAGGCTTTCCTGAGCCAGAAGCGAATAATATTCCCCGCCGACACAGATAACAATATCTCCGGTTCCGTCGGCGTTTAGATATGCGTCAATATAGTAAGAGTAATTGAAATTCAGCGCTATCGACACATGTCCTTCGGTATTTTCGGCATAATTCAGATCATATTCCACCACATAGTCGCCGTCAAGATAATCAATCAGATCCGGACGCTGCATAAGCAGTTCTATATTATTACTGCCCGCAATATAATAATATGCCGGCTTCTGCGAACTGTTATTTACATTAAGCGGATATTTACCGTCGCTTGAAGTAACCATCATATCCTTACCCAAAACCAACAGGGGCTGTGACGGAGAAGTATCGGACGATCCGTCCGATCCGTAAGGATTTCTTTTAATATATGAGTCCCCCTGCATTTCAAAAAGTCTGTTTTCTTCCTCTGACAGTTCTGACGCGCCTGCCTGCGCGGAACAGACAAAAACCAGCACAAGCAGAACGGACACAACAGACGCAAACTTTTTTAACATATTTCGCAATTCCTTTCTTCAGCTTTAAGTCCCGGAGCGCGGCAAAATTCCGATCTCACAAACCCGGCAAACTGCGGTTAGCGGCTTACGCATTGTCTGCCACGTCCGAATGAGTAAACAGTGACATAACCGGGAATACTTTACAATAGAATGACAAACTCCGCCTCCATAAAAAATCAGACATTGAATCTGAACAGTACTATATCTCCGTCCTTCATCACATAATCCTTTCCCTCACTGCGAACAAGTCCGGCTTCTTTGGCGGCAGTCATGCTGCCTGACGCAATCAAATCGTCGAACGCAACCACCTCTGCCCTGATAAATCCTCTTTCAAAGTCGCTGTGTATTTTGCCCGCCGCCTGAGGAGCTTTGGTGCCTTCGGTAATGGTCCATGCCCTTACCTCTTCGGGACCCGCCGTAAGGTAGCTGATAAGTCCCAAAAGTGAATAACTCGCTTTTATAAGTTTATCAAGACCACTCTCTTCAATTCCCAATTCCTCAAGAAAAACCGACTTTTCCGAAGAATCCAATTCCGCAATCTCAGCCTCTATTTCCGCGCATATCGCAATAACCGCGGAGTTTTCGCTTTCGGCAAACTCTTTTACCTGCATATACGCCTGATTATCAACCGGCTCTCCCGACGCGTCCTGTTCTCCTACATTCGCCACATAAATAACCGGTTTTCTGGTCAACAGAGGGGTATCGTAAAGCACGCTTTCCTCATCCTCCGTAAGCGATACGGTTCTCGCGCACTTACCCTGCTGTAAAGCTTCGTATATTTTCTCAAAGACTTCAAGCTCAGAGACAAGCGTCTTATCCCCCTTCATCGCCTTTTTTGTCCTGTCCATTCTTCTCTCAAGCATTTCCATGTCGGAGAAAATAAGCTCCATGTTTATGGTTTCAAGGTCACGCAAAGGGTTCACGGAACCGTCAACGTGGATTATATTGTCATCGGCGAAGCATCTTACTACATGCAGTATGGCGTCGCACTCGCGTATGTTGGAAAGAAACTTGTTGCCGAGACCCTCTCCCTGCGCCGCTCCCTTTACAAGTCCGGCTATATCCACAAACTGTATAATCGCGGGAGTATACTTTTTGGGATGATACATCTCTGAGAGTACATCAAGTCTCTTATCCGGCACCGAGACAATTCCCACATTCGGTTCGATAGTGCAAAAAGGATAGTTCGCGGATTCTGCCTTTGCATTTGTCAGCGCGTTAAACAATGTGGATTTTCCCACATTCGGAAGTCCTACTATTCCAAGTTTCATTATAAAATTACCTTTCGTAAAAAATCGGTTTAAAATTTTCGGCGTCGTCGTACATTCTTTGCACTGTCATCAATCCTATATATTATATAACATATTAAAATTTTTTTCAAGAGATAAAATAAACTAAAATAAAAAAATCAATAAAAAAATATTAATTTTTTTTGAAAAAAGCCTGTACAAATGAAGTGATTTGTGGTATAATTATTAACAAGAGATAATTTGTGTACCTTTTGTGCAAAATTCTGTCAAAATTCAGCCATTTTTCACACAGAATTCCTATTATGAGCTTAAAATAAAGTTATAAGAAGAAATGTAACATGATTTTTGCCCAACATGTGAAATCTGGAGGCTGTTTCGGGTACGCAGGACATAAAAAACTTAAGCAGTGTCACTATTTATCATTGCAAAAAATATACAGGAGGACTCAAAAGAAAATGATGGATACTAAAATTCTTGTTATTGATGATGATACCGGTGTAAGCGAATCAATCAGATCATACTTTGAAAATGAGGGATATGAAGTGAAGATCGCTCAGGATGGTTCGGAGGGTATCAGTTTTTTCAAGATGTATGAGCCTGACATTGTGCTTCTCGACATAATGCTGCCCAAAAAAGACGGATGGCAGGTATGCCGCGAGATACGTGAAATGTCCGCAAAGCCTATCATAATGGTAAGTGCGAAAAGCGAAGTTTTTGACAAGGTTTTGGGGCTTGAGTTGGGTGCGGACGATTATGTGGTCAAGCCGTTTGACTTAAAGGAACTGTCCGCCCGTGTC
>CASEEB010000072.1 GCA_949286815.1 uncultured Eubacteriales bacterium
TGAAAAGCTGGACAGCTATGAGATCATTTCCTGCGTTAACGGTCTTAACATTGCCATTATTGTAAAGTGTCCGTCTTCCGGAGATATTAAAGATTTCCTTACTGTAGAGGACGAGGACGGAAAGAAAGACACTTCCGCTTACGACGACGCTAAAGACGACGGAACAATCAACGGCAATTGCATCATTTTCACGTTAAGCAGCAAAGCAAAGGAAATATTCGAAAAGGCATAATTTTTCCGGATACATTTTATCATCCATATACGTTTTGTATGTTTGGCGAGGGCGCAGTAATATGTAAAAAAATTATCTGACGTATGATGACAACGGTAAGCCATGATAAGTGATAACCCCGAAAGCATAAAAATGTATAGAAAGACCGGTCGCGCGGAATTTAAATCAGTGCGACCGGTTTTTGTCTTATATGTATTAAATCGGATTGTACTGAAAAAGCTATCTTGTTTTTTAAGTTCATTTCAATTTACGCCTTTTCTGTCTTCAATGCCGCAAATAAATTTAAATATACGTCAGGAGGAACCGAAATGATTGATTTCTCGAATATTGAAAAATACAAAGAAAATAACAGAATTGAGGCAAAAAAAGCTCTCGGCGGTCTGCCTCAAAGTATTTGGGAAACATATTCGGCGTTTGCCAACACATTGGGCGGCATTATTCTGCTCGGCGTTGAGGAACATTCCGATAAAACTCTTCATCCCATTAATCTTCCTGACCCCGAAAAGCTTATCAACGATTTTCAGGACGGCTTAAACAATTCAAACAAAGTCAGCGCGAATATTCTTTCAGACAAAGATGTAACCGTTGAAAAAGTAGACGGCAAGCGCATTGTCGCGATTCGTGTTCCTCGCGCGCGTCGAAATGATAAACCTGTATTTATTGACGGAAATCCGCTGTCGGGAAGTTATCGCCGCAACGGTGAAGGCGATTATAAATGCACAAGGGAAGAAGTACAGACGATGTTGCGCGACGCTGCCTTAGAAACACAGGATATGGCAGTGCTTGAAAATATGGGGCTTGAGGTGTTTGATTATGACAGTGTAAAACGATACCGGATTCGTATGAAAGCATGTCGTCCCGGGCACATTGGGGAAAAACTTGAGGACGCGGAATTTCTCCGCGGTGTAGGTGCGGCAGGAAAAGGTGATGACGGCAAACTTCATCCTACCGCCGCGGGACTTCTGATGTTCGGTTATGAACATGAGATAAAAAAAGAATTTCCGTCATATTTTCTTGATTATCAGGAGCGGATGGATTCCGATACTCATTGTTCAGAGCGTGTTTTATCTTCGTCCGGAGATTGGAGCGGAAATGTATACGATTTTTATTTTCGCGTTTACAATAATATTACTAAAGACGTCAAAGGCAATATTGATGATGCCCCTGTTCACGAAGCTTTGCGTGAGGCGCTGGCCAACTGTATTATCAATGCGGATTATTATGGAAAACAAGGCGTTGCAATTATAAAAAAGAAGAACATCATAACTTTTTCCAACCCCGGCGGATTCCGCATCGACGTTGAAACCGCAAAGAGCGGCGGCGTCTCCGACCCGCGAAACAGCGCGCTTGTTAAAATGTTCAATCTTATTGACATCGGCGAGAGCTCAGGCAGCGGTATTCCCAATATTTTCTCGGTCTGGAAAAATCAAGGTTGGAACGCTCCGGTAATTATCGAGAGCTTTGACCCCGACAGGATTACTTTAACGTTGCCAATCGGTAAAAGCGTTGAAAATGAAACCGGGATAAAATGCCGCAATAAAAAAGTATCAAATACCGACGCGCACAAACAAGCAGTTATTTACTATCTTACGGATAATGTTTACGCAAAAAGTGCCGATATTGCCGAATTACTCGGATTAAAATCCGCAAGGGTAAAAGAAATACTTTCGGAAATGATAAACGAAGAAATTATCGTTGCCGAAGGAAGCGGCGAAAACAGAATTTATAAACTGAAAGCATAAGAGATCACCTAATAACGATTCAGCCGGCAAAGCATTAGATTACTGATTTCAATTTTTCATTATAAAACTTTGGAAATCATCAAAAACACGATATTTTTCTTCAGATTCACTTGTATCCACTATTATCTGTAAAAATAAATTATTTTCCAATAAAATGTATAAATCACCCGTAATATTTTTACTGGCTTCAATAATTTGAGAGTTAGTTAAAATTGAATACTAATTCATTACCGCCTCATCAAAAATTGAATCACCCGGAATATCCCAATTAAAATTATCAGAATTAATATCTTTTTTACATCTATAAATATC
>CASEEB010000073.1 GCA_949286815.1 uncultured Eubacteriales bacterium
CCGACTTTTCTGTATATATCGGCGATAAACCCGCTCATATCTCTGTCAAGCTCGGTTTTGCCGATGACAATCACAGGCTCTATCGACTTAAATTCAAGAATAGATACAAGCTTGTCGATCATATCAAGCATGGGAGAGGGACTCGATGCCGCGACTGTCACAAAAATACGGTCGACATTGGCAATCGGAGGTCGTATAAGTGAATTTTTTCTATCCTTTATACCGCATATAACCGCCTCGCTTTGATCGCCGCCTACCGTGACATCAACATTGTCGCCCACAAGGAGGGTAACATTATTATGCCTGAACACCCCTCTTGCGCGGCAGTTTATTTCCTTTGAGCCTGTACCGCATTTTTCCCTTACGGTATAAAGCCCCCCGGTATTCTTTATAATTTTACCCTCAAACACCGTATTTGTCAAGCCGTGTTTTCCTCACCTTCATCGTAAATTCCGGGATAATTGTTCCAAGGTATAAAAATTTCTCCCGGATTCTTCCCGGACATATCCTGCGTATAATCCTCAGCTCCGCTGTGCGATTTATCTGTAATGTCCGCGCCGAAGCTCTCGTATTCTTCATCCGCAGCCTTGACGCAGACCACCAAATCTATGACAGTTCCGTTTTTGACATAAGATCCGGGAATAAGACTTTGATTTATCACCGCGTTATTCGTCTCATCGGATGAATACTCTTCGGTTATTTCTCCCAAACTCAATCCTGCCTTAAGTAGTATTTCTATGGCTTCGTCAATATTTTTTCCGCGCAGATCCGCAACCTTTACAGAGCCGGTCGTTCTGACCCGCGTGACATACAATACAACAGTATCCCCCTCATGCACCGTCTGACCTGAACGGGGATTACTCGACTGAACAGCGCCCGATACGCCGGTATCGGAAAATATGCTGACTATTTTTACCGCGCAACCGTTCTGCCTCAGTATAACAGCGGCTTCTCTGTAATCGCTGCCCTCAAATTCGGGTATTTCATATTCTTCTCTCCCGGCTCCTATATTTATTTTTATTTTGAGTTTTTTTCCCTCTTCGGTTTTCTTTTTTGAGCCGGGCAAAGGATATTGAGACAAAATTACACCCTTCTGGGAATCGTCGGAATTTACGTAATTCTCCTCAAACTCAAAGTCATCAAGAGCAAATATTTCATCTATTTTAAGTCCTTCGGTATCAGGCACCGTTACTACTTTACGTTTTACGTCATCTGAATAAAACAGGCTTGCAAAAAGGCAGGCCGAAACAGCCAAAAACATCATAACCGAAAATATCGCGACTTTTATATATTTCCCCGTTTTTTTGTCGGACTTCGCTTTTTGCCTCATTTTGTACTTCCTCCCGCAATCCGGTTTATTTTTTATGTATCATAATTTGGGAAATACAATCATCAAAGCACGCAAAATTAAAATCCGAAAAAATATAAAAGTATATGTATAAATAAAATCCGTCAGTCAGAGCTGTCTTAGGGGCTATTCTCCGCATCCGCGCGTCTGAGCTGTCCACAGGAGGCGTTTATATCGGCTCCCAATCGTCTGCGCACAGTAGCCCGTATGCCGAGTTTATCAAGTTCACTCACAAATCCGCTGACGGCTTTGGCACCGCTGCTTTTAAAACCTGTCTCCTTTACCTCATTTACGGGAATGAGATTTACATGTATCGGCATATGACCTTTCCCGCCCCTGAGTCTGCGGTTAAGCAGCTCGCCCAAGCGACGCGCGTCGCCCGCCGTGTCATTCTTTCCGGCTATCAAAGTATATTCAAAAGAGATTCTTCTGCCGGTGACGTCATAATATGAACGGCACGCGTCCATCAGGCTTTCAATATTCCATTTATTATTAATCGGCATAATTTCACAACGCGTCGCGTTGTCCGCCGCATGAAGAGAAATCGAAAGTGTAATCGGCAGATTAAGTTTTGAAAGCTCGTAAATTTTATCCGCGATACCGCAAGTTGAAAGCGATATATGCCTGTAGCCTATGTTCAGCCCGTCGGGT
>CASEEB010000074.1 GCA_949286815.1 uncultured Eubacteriales bacterium
AGCCGTCGGGTATACGGTAAGCGTAAACAAGACGTACAAGCTCAAACGCACTGAATACGATCCCGAAACGGGAAAAAAGCTGAGGGAATATGAAGAGCTGGCAACCGGCGCGGATGAAAGTCATATTCCGGCGGATGTCAGAGCAGGTTCTTTCTGGCTGAAAAACAGGCAGCCTGAAACGTGGTCGGATAAGTCCGGAATGCCGGAGCGTGAGTCCGCGGCGGGAGAAATAGAAATCCCGGATGCAGACCTGATAGGCTCCGATGACGAGGGGGAGGAATAAATGGGACGTTCATCCGAATCAAAAAAGGCGGTCGGATTTGTCTGGCGACCTCAGCCCAGGCAGCGAGAGTTTATGCGTCGGCTTGAGGATGAGGCGTTATACGGCGGCGCCGCGGGCGGCGGTAAATCCGACTGTGCCTTGGCGGAGGCACTGCGGCAGGTAGAGATTCCGCATTACAGGGGACTTATACTCAGGAAAAACTATCCTCAGCTTTCGGAGTTGATTGACAGGTCACACGAGATATATCTTCCCGCATATCCCGAGGCGGTATATAACATATCCAAACATGTATGGACATTTCCGTCGGGAGCAAAGATATATTTCGGCTCTCTGCCTCATTCTTCGGACAAATACAATTATCAGGGAAAAAGGTATGATTTTATCGACTTTGACGAGCTCACGCAGTTTACATACGACGAATACAGCTACCTATTTTCGAGAAACCGCCCGAACGGTCCGGGGACGAGATGCTATATAAGGGCGCAGGCGAATCCCGGCGGTATCGGTCACGGTTGGGTCAAGGAAAGATTTATTACTCCCGCGCCCGCCATGACTACGATTTGGGAAAAGGTAAAAATAATTTATCCCGACGGAACCGAGCAGATAAGGAAAAAATCCCGGATATTTATACCGTCCACGGTCTTTGACAACAAGATACTTTTGCAAAATGACCCCGGATACCTTACAAGACTCGCGTCGCTTCCCGAAAAAGAAAAGTCCGCGCTGCTTTACGGGGACTGGAACAGCTTTTCGGGACAGGTGTTTATCGAGTGGCGCGATAATCCCGATGGATATCGGGACAGAAAATACACGCATGTTATAAAGCCCTTTACCGTTCCGAATGACTGGCAGGTGTACAGAAGCTTTGACTGGGGATATTCACGCCCGTTTTCGGTAGGCTGGTACGCGCTTGACAGAGAGGGAATATTGTACAGAATACGTGAGCTTTACGGCTGTACGAATACTCCGAATGAGGGAGTGAGATGGGACGCCGCGAAAATCGCAAGGGAGATAAGGCGAATCGAGTGCGAGGACAATAATCTTTCGCGCAGAAATATAAGAGGGGTTGCGGACCCTGCGATTTTTCAGAAAAACGGCGGGGAGAGTATCGGAGAGATTATGGAAAAGGCGGGCGTATACTGGGACAGGGCGGACAATTCGAGGATTGCCGGAAAGCAACAGGTGCACAATCGTTTGTCATTTGACTCCGAGGGCAGGCCGATGCTTTATATTTTCAACACCTGCCGCGGATTTTTAAGGACTTTTCCGGCTTTGATTTACAGCGGCGTTGATGTCGAGGATGTTGACACCTCCGGAGAAGATCACATATATGACGAGCTGAGGTATATGTGTATGGAACACCCTATAAGGCGTAGGTCACTCGAGGCACCAAACGGGACGCTGAGGTATTATTGACGCGCGGAGAAGAGAAATATTTTGATTAATAAGAACAAGGCAGGTGAAAAAATTGGAGACAGAAAAAGCAAAGGCTCCCGACCCGGCGCTTGGCAGAGAGCTTTTGAAACAGTACAAATTTTCAAAGGAAGCTTTTTCAAGAAGACTTGCGACAGAACGTGATTTTTGGAAAAAAAGGTATTCTTACGACAAGGAAAGCCCTTCGGCATGGTTGTTTAACAGTATCGTCAACAAACATGCGGACATAATTGACAATATACCGGAATGTGTATGTCTTCCGAGAGAGGAAAAAGATCGGGCGGACGCGGAGATGCTTTCAAAAATAATACCGGTCATTAACGAAAGATGCGGATTTGAACAGACCTATTCCGACAACTCATGGCAGAAGCTCAGACACGGCACCGCGGTATACGGAGTTTTCTGGAACAACAATCTTTACGAAGGGCTGGGAGATATCGACATCAGGAGGATTGATATAGAGAATCTGTACTGGGAAGCGGGAGTTGAAGACATACAGGACAGCAGGAATGTATTTTTGTGCTCCGCCGAATATACAGATATACTTAAAGAAAAATATCCCGGACTCAATTCTGAAAAGGTAAGCGCCGAAGCCGAGGGACTGAGCAGGGAAATATACGGAGACAAAATAAATACAAACGAAAAGTGGGCAGTGGTGGACTGGTACTATAAGTTATATACGGATGAGGGCGAGATACTGCATTTCTGCAAATTCATAGGTAACCGTATAATATACAGCTCGCAGTCCGACCCACAGTGCGAAAACGGTTGGTATCTGCACGGAAAATACCCGTTTGTATTCGATATCATGTATCCCTGCGACGGGGACGTATGCGGATTCGGATTAATATCCGTCGGACGCTCCTGTCAGAATTATATTGACAGCCTTGACAGAAATCTCATGAATTACAGCGATTGGGCTTCAAGAGTGCGCTTTTGGGCGAAAAAAAGCCTTGGGGTAAATATTTCTGATTTCTGCGATATGTCAAAGGCGATTGTCGAGGTCGAGGGCGACATAGATGAGGAAAAGCTTAAAAGAATTGAAATAGGGTCTATAGACAGCTCGGTCATTGACGTTAAAAAGCTGAAAATCGAGGAGCTTAAAGAGACTACGGGCAGCCGGGATGTTTCGCTGGGCAGCTCGTCCGGCGGAGTTACCGCCGCGTCGGCAATTGAAAGATTGCAGGAGGCGGGAGCCAAATTTTCACGTGACGGAATCGAGAACTCATGCCGGGCGTGCGCCGCTATCTGCGCGCTTGAAATAGAGCTTATAAGGCAGTTTTATGACAGCGAGAGAATTTTTCGCACGGTCGGGGAAAACGGGGAAGAGGAGTATGTAAATTTCAGCGCAAGCTCGCTGTCGGGGAACGAAGAGGGGAGAGTGCCGTATTTTGACATTGAAATCAAGACACGCAAACGGACTCCGACCGAGAGGCAGTTATTGAATAATTTCGCCAAAGAACTTTACGACAGCGGCGCGTTTGAAGACCAAAATATAAGTCAGACCCTGATAATGCTTTCGATGATGGATTTTGACGGAATAGGAGATTTGAGGGAAGCGCTTGTAAAAAGGCAGAAATATCTTATTGATAAAGGAAAAAATTATGATAACAGCAGAGTTTAAAAAGACCGGTTCCGACCGATTGTCGCTTGTTATGTCCGGACATTCGGGGTGTCGCGCGCCTGAGGGCGATATTGTCTGCGCAGCCGCATCGGCGATTTTGTTTTCCCTGATAGGGTATTTATCGGCGCCGTTTTACGTCCCGACAAATTCAACGGAAGAAAATGAGCAGAAAAATTTAAGCAAGTCGGAAAACGGCGGCGGTCTCGGTTTAAGAATCAATGATATCAGGTCGGGATACGCGGATATTGAATGCGGCGGACGGGGTAAAGAGGCGATGAGGATGGCCTGTATCGGACTTTTACAGATTTCCGAGAAATATCCCTCATGTATGAAAGTCAGAAATCATGTGTGGAAGTCATACATTTGTCCGTACGAAAATTAATTGAAAAGTACATAAAAGAGGTAGGGCATGGAAGAAAAAGATATAGATGAATATGCGGAAAATTACGAAGAGATTGGAGAACCTACGAGAGAGGAATATGAAAGGCTTATTGAAACTGTCTACAAGGAGTACTATGACAGCGATATAAAAGCCGCGATTGAAAGCAGAGAGGGAAATGATTATGAGACTGTCGATTTGTCCGATGAGGAGTGGCTTAGGATAACCGAAAAATACCCGGAGTGCACGCGGGAAAATGAACTTAAAAATCCGCTGTTTACCGCGCTTTTAAGATTGTCAGAAAAGGAAACGGCGCCAGACCCGGTGCGAATATATGAGCTCGCCCATTTTGACGAGATGATAGCCGCCGCGGAACGCCTGGGAGCGGAAGCCGCGGAAAGGAGGGCGCTTGACCGTATCAGAGCGAGGAGGAGTCGTCCGGGGGAAAACGGAATTCAGAGAGTCTCGGGACAAATCAGAAAAAACGTCTCGGAGATGACAAGGAATGAAAGAGCCGCCCTTGCGGCAAGAGCGGCAAACGGAGAACATATAAAACTTTAGTTGTATATATGTAATTTTAATGATGAATGAAAGGAATTTGATTTATATGAAAATATCGGATGTAAAATTCAGTCTGTCGCTGTTCGGAGCGGGTGAGACCGTGCTTGGAACAGAGGGCGTTATAAACAATGAAACCGGAGAATTTACGCAATACGCCGAGGGAGCGGGGCTTTCTCCCGAAATGCGCACTTATTATTCTGATTATCTGATTGACAACGCGGAGCCGGCGCTGGTACACGACAGGTTCGCGCAAAAGCTGACTATACCGGAAAGAGGCGGAAAGTCGGTTCAGTTCCGAAAGTATGACCCGCTTCCGAAGCTTACTTCTCCGATAGCCGAGGGAGTTACACCCACAGGACAGACTATAAATATGGGGACTGTAAACGCTACCTTGGCTCAGTACGGAGGATATGTGGAGCTTACGGATTTGCTTCTGCTTACCGCGGTTGACAATAATCTGTGTATGGCTACAAAGCTTTTGGGTTCACAGGCGGGAAGAACGCTCGACACGATATCGCGTGAGGTTCTTTGCGGAGGAACAAATGTGCAGTACGGACAGGGTCAGGTAAACGCGAGGTATCTTGTCGCCGGGGGAAAGGAGCAGGAGTCGGATAACTGCTATCTTACCGTTGAGGCGGTTCGCCGCGCGGTGAGATTCCTGAAAAATCAGAATGCCGAAAAGATTGACGGCTGTTATGTCGCCATCATACATCCTGACTGCGCCTATGATTTGATGAGCGATCCCAATTGGCGCTATCCTCATCAGTACACAGACCCTTCGGCGATATTTGACGGCGAGATAGGCAAGATAGAAGGAGTGAGGTTCATCGAGAGCACAGAGGCAAAAATTTTTCACGCGGAGCCCTTGGCGAGCGATACCAGAACTCTGTTGGTAAACGGTGAGAAAACCGCGTCATCGACAGTTACCTTTGACGGCTCCGCCATGGGAGTGAAAGCGGGCGAACTCGTGGGAAGATATGTTCTG
>CASEEB010000075.1 GCA_949286815.1 uncultured Eubacteriales bacterium
ATCCCCGCTTCGTCCATAAGCGCGGTCTGACGCACCGATTCCGGAACATTCAGTTTCTCGTTCCATGACCAAAAAGGCACGGGACGGTATTTTTTGTCAACATTTTTAAAATCCATTTCAGTTCTCCTTTGACTTGCTGAAATTTTTCATTTATATATTATACAATACACGGTATATTTTGTCAATCTGATTTTCGGCGCTTTGATATAAATTTTCATCATTTCAGTTTAGCGGCGCGGTAAATCATATCGACAATCTTCAGACTGTCCACCGCGTCTTTCACAGTCACCTTAGGCGCTCTTTTATCCCTGACAGCCAGGATCATATCCTCCACAACAAACCTATGCCCGTAAAGTTTTTCCGGCTCATATACTGAAGCCGACAGGTTACCGTTGCCGAATCTTTTGAGAATAAATTCTTCCTCTTTTTCCTCATTTACCGAATTTCGCATTTTCCACAGCTTTATCGCGTCTCCGTCGGCTTCGATAGTCCCGTCGGTGCCGTAAAGACTTATTTCGGTTGAAATTCCCGGATACGCGCATGTAGTGCTCACAAATGTGGCTACTGCCCCGCTCTCGAATTTAATAAGCGACGCGGTAAGATCCTCCGTATCTATTTTGTGATTGACAATGCCCGCGTGTGCCGTTACCGAGACCGGATTTCCCATCAGCCACCGCATAAGGTCGACAGTATGTACCGCCTGATTAATCAGCGAGCCTCCGCCGTCATACTCCCATGTTCCTCTCCAACCACCTCTGTCGTAATAAGACTGCTCACGGTACCACTTGACGGCAAAAGTGCCGAGGAACAATTTTCCCATACTTCCGCTGTCAATCGCCTGTTTTATCGGATACATATTGAGATTGAACCTGTTCTGATGCACCACTCCGGCAGTCATTTTGGTTTGATGTTCCGCAATCATTATAAACTCGGCTCTTTCCGGGGTAATGTCCACCGGCTTTTCTATGAGCACATGCTTTCCCGCCATCATCGCGCGCACGGCATACTCCGCGTGCATAGATGAGGGCAGACAGATGCTTATTATATCCACCCTGCCGTCACCAAGCAGACGGTCAAAGCTGTTGTAAAGCGTCGCTTCCGGGTACATGGAGTGCGCCTCATCAAGTCTTTTCTTATCAATATCGCATACGGCGCACAATACCGCGTTATCGCTCAGGTGCGCCGCCTCCGCATGTGCCATGCCTATACCAAGACCGAGCACGGCATATCCGATTTTTCCATCAATCATTTTCAGCTCCTATATTTTATCCTGTTTTTTTAATCAATGTTAAATTAATAATGGAGTTGTCAGGTTTTCAACGCTGTCTCGACGATTTTACAACACAGCCTGCCGTATGAAATACCCAGATTTTCCGCCATCTGAGGTAAAAGACTCGTGGGAGTCATGCCGGGCAAGGTATTCGCCTCAAGGCAAAAGCATTCGCCCTCGTTGTCCACAATGTAATCAAATCTCGCATACCCTTTCAGTCTGAGTGCCTCAAACGCGGCCTTTGAATACAAAGCAAGCTTTTCCCTGCATTCTTCGCTTATCGGCGCCGGGCAAATCTCCAATGTCTTGCCCGCCTGATATTTGTTTGTATAATCGTAAAAACCCTCGGTGGGAATAATTTCAATCATGGGAAGCACCTCATCGTCAAGTATTCCCACGGTAAGTTCACGTCCGGTGATCTTTTTTTCCACAATTATGTATTCTTCATACTTTGAGGCAAATTCGAGAGCTCTGTCAAGTTCGTTTTTGTTATCCACAATTGAAATTCCTACGCTTGAGCCGCATGAACACGGTTTTACGACGCACGGTAAACCAATTTTTCGTACTATATCATCGCTTTTACATTCTCTCGCTTTACAGTATAACCATTCCGGCGTCTTGATTCCCGCAAAACAAAAAAGCTTTTTTGATATATCTTTATTCATGGCAAGCAGACTTCCGGTATATCCGGAACCGGTATATTTGATTCCGTAATTGTCGAACATCGCCTGAAGCTGCCCGTTCTCACCTATCGAACCGTGCAACGCCAGAAAAACCACATCCGCCGCGCCGCATATCTCCAATATCCCTTTTCCGACAAGCGCGTTTCCGTTCCCGCTTTTTTCTTTCAGAGCTTCAAGATCGGGCACGTCGTTTTTCACCTTATATATATCTTTTTTCTTATCTTCAAACAAAGATAAAACGTTTTTGCCCTCAAGCTCAATTCCAAGGTAAAGGTCGCACAGGCACACCTTGTGCCCTTCCTCAATCAATGCGTTGGCAATCAGACTTCCGGACGCCAGTGACACATCCCGTTCGGGAGAATATCCTCCCGCCAAAACTGCAATATTCAAGTGATTACTTTCCTTTCAGAATAAAATTAGTCTCACGGTCGATTCCATATTATTTTATGAGCCGAAATTTTAATTAGTGAATATTATACAAATTTTTGCTCAAATCTTACAACGGCGACACGGTCGTTTCCGCAGAAGTCCTTCTTGATCTCGCAACTCATATTCCTTTGTTCGGACAAAAATTTCAGCTGCTCCGCCTGGTCGTAACCTATCTCAAAGGCAAAAAAACCGTTCTCTTTAAGATTGTCCGCAAAATTGTCGAGAAAGGCTCTGTAAAATGTCAGACCGTCCGCCCCGCCGTCGAGCGCCGCCTTAGGCTCAAACCCCACCGTTTTGTCAAGCGTCGGCAATACATCGCTTCTGATGTACGGAGGATTGGAAACAATGGCGTCGTACATTTTACGGTTAGGAACACATTTGTCAAGAACATTTCCGCAAACAAACGAAATTCTGTCCGAAACACGATTTAATTCCGCGTTTTCCGAGGCGATTTTCAAGGTGTCTTCATAAAGCTCGTACGCGTCAGCCTTCGCGTCTTTCCTCGTATGGAGCACCGATACCGCCACACACCCGCTGCCGGTGCACAGATCAGCGAAATAAGCCCCATTCGGCAACAGCTTTACCACCGTGTCAACCAAAATTTCGGTATCCGCACGCGGAATAAGACAATTTTCGCTCACGATAAATTCGCAGTCCCAGAACCACCATTTTCCTATGATATACTGCAGAGGATACCCTGCCACTCGCTTATTCACCGCCGGCTCAATCCCCGGATAATCTGTTTCATCGGAGTATCTGCCTTTGTACAGTTCTTCCGCAAGAATTTTTGCTTCAAACCTGTAGTTTTCAATTCCCGCCGATTTTAAACGGCGGCATATTTCTCGTCCTGTCATATTTTTTCAGATTTTCTTTCTAACACACATTAATATAAGTGACGCGACAAAAATTCCGCAAAATTTCAACATAAAATTAAAATCGGGAGATTATGCGCTTCAACCTCATGGCATGGCACAATAACCTCCCGAAATTCCCTCACAGAAGTTTCACGAAATGTCAGAAAATATCAGCGCTATTACAGATTTCAATTACTCATTGCTTGTCTGGTTTTCTCCGGATACTTCAGCGGTATCCTCGGAAGCCTCAAAACTGACCTTACAGTCGCCGTCATCAATTCTGATGTCAAAATCGTCGTCAATATCCTGGTCGGCTTCCCTCCTTGAAAGAACCGCTCCTTTTATAACCTTATATGCGATAACCGCCGCCATTTCTATTGCGGCAACCGTCAAGGCGGTAAGTATTATTGCCTTGCCATAATTCGGTTCCTTTTTTTCGGTAATCCATCTCAGCTTCATATATATACCCTCCCAAATAAAATTTAGTACCGTGGTACGCGCCGCGTTTAATCTATTTACATAAAAAATTCAATTGCGGCATTTTCTGAAAAATTCTGCTTATATTATAGCATTATTACCCTTTTGTGTCAAGTACAAAATATTCATTTATCATATCGAATTTGCGGTATTTTAGCTTTTAAAAAGCGATATAAATTGTATTTCATGTATTTCGGAACGCGGTATTCCGTTATTTAAACCGCTTATATGTCACATCAATGTAATATTTACTCCGTCGGGCTGATTTTCCAGCAGATCCTCGCACACCGCTATAACCGGAGCCGATGCCCACGGGTGGCATAAACTTGTGTTCCATTTCTGATTTTTGCCCCAGGCCTCGAACAGAGTAGTAGCTCCTTCTCTGAGCATATTTACCCAGGAATGCTCGCCGTCATTTACAATAAGTCTGTATTCAAGGTCATAATTTCCGAGCAGCGCGCACGCCTTTAGCACAAAATATGAAAACTGTACTCCGCAGCACAGACCCTTTTGTTCTATAAGCCTCAATATATTTCTTCTCGAATCCGGGCAGGCGAAGCCATAAAAAGCCGGTATTACATTTGAATGAAGAGCGCAGTGAGTCTCCCTGCCCAAGGATTTGTATTCCTCAATTGCCCTGTCGGCATACAGACCTTTATCCGGGTCATAAAAAGTATCGTTGTAAGACTTAACGACCTGTTTTGTCTTTTTGTCCCTGTCCAGGTTCAATATCGACCTTAAAGCATCCGTCGTAATCAGCGCTCCCGCCCAATGCGCGTTTATTACATTGTGAAGCGCACCGTCGGATATCGGATTATCCAAAGTACAGTCATATCCGTCTCTGAGATTCGCAGGCCAGTCCACGATATTCCATTTGTCATTGACTCCCACCAGCAGTCCGTCTTCACGGCAAAACTTTTCAAAATGACCTAAAAGCCCCGTAATAACTGGATAAAGGTCTTTTACGGTTTCTTTGTCCTTGGTGTAATTATAATAATTCAGCACTGCCAGGGGATATTGTAGAGAAAAGTCGGCAATTTCCTGCATGAGAGACCCGGGCGCCACCGCCATAAGTCCCGGACATATAGCCGCCGAATCCGCAAAATCATATAAGGTTTTGCGATACGGACGTGAATCTCCCGTAATATACATATGCGCAAGTCCGCTCACCACAAAATCTCCGAGGTATTGTCCCTTTTCCCTCGTCGGGCAATCGAGAAATCCCTCTTGAGTGGCGTATTTGGCCGTGTTACGGCACAAATTCCAGATGTCCGACAACACTTTTGAATTGGTATTCAATATGCCTTTACTGTCGTCAAATTCACGGTGACGCACATATGTACAGAAACTGTCGGGATTCAGAGCGTTCCCGCCCTCTACGTTTACATATCTGAACGCCTTGTAATCATAAAAGTCAAACTCATCCACTCCTCCCGACAAGGTGCATTCCTCAAGGTATGTACAGCCGTTCCTCATCTTATACCTGACAGAAGTCGAGCTGTTTTCCTCAAGCTCCTCTCCGCACATAATTTTAACTTTTTCACCGGCTCTGCCGCTCGCGGTCATGTAAAATCTTCCTACCGTCTCGCAACCGAAATCTATAAAATACCCTTTCGGGGTCTTTGAGACACGGACGGGATACCTCTTGTAAACCGTCACAGGAATATCCGCGTTATCTTTAAAAATATGGTCGTCATCCCCGAGTATCAGCGCCTGGCGCCAACCGCTTCCCTCCCCGGAATAATTCCCTTTTTTTCTTTTGGTAAAATCCAGATTTTCGAGAAACTGAGTATCGTACCCAATAACCCCTCCCGAGACATATTCCTCCGCCTTCCTGTATTTCCAGGTGTCGTCTGTCCCGAATATAAACTCGTCGTTTTTATAAATATCCGCAATCATTCCCTGCCTTCTGTCCGCGCTGTCCGCAGCCCGGTTCAAAAGCCCCTGGTAATACACATGAACCGCAACAGTGTTTTTCCCGTTTACAATATATTTGCTGATATCAATCACATTGTAGGAGTAATTGAAGCTGTAGGACTGAGCGGGACCTTCCGCGACATATACTCCGTTAATATACAATTTATAAAAATCATCCGCGCTTATACAGACAGTATAATCATATCCCTTTTCCGCCTTGAAGCTTTTGAAAAAAAATACGTGATTATTTTTCAGTTTTTCAGGCAACTCATACTTATTTGTGACATCTCTTTCCTTGTGCAGCATATTATATCTTTGACACAACGCGAAATCTTCGGTCGTAATCCAACAGGATTTGAATTTCATATGATTTTTCCTTTCTATGACACAGAATACCAAAAAGCTGTGATTATTTTATCTATACAAAACTGCGGACGCAGTAAGCATGACGGCGTTTCTCTGATTTCTCCACACATTCCAAGATATAACCCGGACAGTTTTGCATCGCAAAACTGCCGTATGCAGCAAGTATAACGAAATTTTTCTGATTTCTATACGCTGCATACAATGCTGCCATACAATGCTGCCATACAATGCTGCATACATTGTATCATATTACTTCAACAATGTCAATGTATCGACAATATGCCTTTTGTGCAATTAGCCCAATATTTTATATAACATAAATTTAATAAAATTTCCATTTATTAACATCGCGTTCACAACTTAATGATATTATTAAGCTATATTTTGTGTTGTCCGATATCGGCATCGCAATCAAGAACTATCTAAGGAGAATTAAAACCATGAAATTTAGCAAACTCACTAAAATTTTATGCATCTGTCTGGTTATAGGTGTGCTGACCGGAAGCGTTGTTTCATGTGCCTCGGGAAAGGACGACGAAACCGAGAAAAACAGCGGTCAGGAGCAGAATTCGGAATTGGAATCATCGGAACCCGATCCTTTGGCGGAGCTTGATTTCGGCGGAAAAGAATTTCACATCAACACTTCCGTAAACATTGCCGCCGCGGGTATGGGAAACTCAAACTTCATGATAGAAGGCGATGCGGAGTCCTCCGGTGCGGATATAGTATCCTCCGCGGTTCATACCAGAAACCTCAATGTGGAAGAAAAGCTTGGTATCAAGTTGGTATTTACTCAGTCCGACCTGATTTACACCGATGTCGCGCCTTTCATTGAAACTTACATAAGAAGCGGAGAGAATGATTACCACCTGTTTATAAACGACCTGTACCCTCTGGTAGGGCTTTCGGCATCAGGTTACTTTCTGAATGTAAACGACTTCGATGACAGTTATTTTGATTTTGATCAAAGCTATTGGTATGACGACTATATGAAGGATATATCGCTTCACGAGGACTACAGATTTATTCTCGCCGGAGACTATTTCATAGACGTCATAAGAAGCGCGCACTGTCTCATATATAACAAAAACATTTACAACGACATCTTCGGTGACCCCAACGAACTTTACGAAACGGTAAACAACTACGAGTGGACATATGAAAAATGGCTTCAGCTTATAAATGAGTCTTATATTCCCGCAAACGGCGCGAACTCAGAGCCTGACCCCGACAATGACCAATTCGGACTTGTACTCAGCGACCTGTGGGGCTCAATGATACCTATGATAGTCAGCGGAGGCTGTGACTATATTACGAGAAACGCCGAAGGATACCCCGAAATTGACATGAACACCGACCGTGTACTTGACCTTTCCGAAGCCATATACAATATCGCCTATGCGGACGGAACGATCTTTAATCTTGATGAGAATGAAGTGATCAAGGTATTTACCGAAAACCGCTCGCTTTTCATCGGATATCAGAGACTGGGTTCCATTGAAAACGCAATGCTGCGCGATATGCCGACCGACTCAAAGGGTATAATTCCCTACCCCATGCTCAAAGCGTCCGAAAAAAAATATACAACATCCTCGCACGATACCGCGGAAGTCGGAGCCATTCCCAATACCGTAAATCTTAATGAACTGGGATTTGTCTCCGCCGTAATAGAAGCGCTTTGCCGTGAAACATCCGAGGTAGTCATGCCCGAATATTACGAAACCGCGCTCAAGGTCAAATACGCGTCCGATGAAAACGCCGCTGCCATGATAGACATTATTCACGACAATTTCGGCAATGTATTCCAGCTTGCGTATGATATAAATTTGGGTGACCTTGCGAAAAAAGTTATATATGAGTCAATTAACAACGGAAATATATCTTCTATAACATCAACATTGCAAAGGAATATAAGAAGCTCAAGGAACAGTCTGGAAAGAATAATTAAAAATTTTCAGAAAAACAACTGACAAATTGTCTGTAAGTTTATATAAAATTCAGCTCAAAGCCGATTGAAAGAGGAAAGTTTGAAAACAAACTCTCAAACCCACTTTTGTTCAAAGGGCAAACCGCGCAAAACGCTGATTCGGCGCAAGAAAGGAATAGTCATATAAATGTCATATCCCATTAATTTTTGGTACGGTATACCAAAGGAATTTATATCTCGGGAACGTATTGAAGAAGCCGCCGCGGCAGGCTTTAACATCATTGAATGTCGCTATGACACGGAAACAAACAAAAAAGTGCTCAACTGGTGCGAAGACCTCGGAATTAAGGCATATTTGTGGGACGACCGCATGAGTGCCGCTATCAGGGAGGACGAAGGCTGGCAGTCCTCGCTCGATGAGATGATAGAGGATTACAAAAATTATCCGGCGCTTGACAGATATTTTATAAAGGATGAGCCTGTAGGCGCCCAATTCCCGATGCTTCAAAGAATATCGGGTTACCTTTCGGAGCATGATAAAAATCACGGATTTTATATCAATCTGCTTCCGATACACGCAATGCCTCCCGAAGAAACATATGAGGAACACGTGGAAAAATTTCTTGATATGATAAAGCCGAGTCTGCTGTCATATGACCATTACTGCATGGGAAAAAAAGAGATACCCTCCTATCCCGCCGACACAACCCTGCCCTTTTTTGAGGCAAGAGTTTCGGAGGAATGCAGAGAAAGAAACCACACGGAACATGTTCTGTACGCCGAAGAAACCACATCGGGTTATTTTAACAATCTGGAATTCATACGCAAAAAAGCGAGAGAACGCAATATCGATTGGATGATAATTATTTTGCTTTCCGAGCATTGGCATTACAGACAGCTTACCGAGCCGGAGATAAGGTGGGAAGTATTCACCGCTCTGGCTTACGGTTCCTCACAGCTTTCGTATTTTACTTATTGGACTCCCGGATTGTCCCATAACGAGCCATGGTCATATCATCACGCATTGATTTCCTCGGACGGAAAGAAGGATGAAAATTACTATATTGTCCAAAGAATTAACAAAGAAATACAATCCATAATGTCGGAAACAGATTCCTCAAGATCACTTGAAGTTTTTCACATCGGCGATGAAAAAGACACTATGACCGTACCCTTCAGACCCTGTTACGGGATTTCCGGAATAGACGGAGGAAATTTTGTCGTCGGATTTTTTGAAAGTGGCAAGATGATACTTGTAAACAAGGATTTTCATTCATGCGCATACGCCAAAATCAAAACCGACCCGGGAAAGAAACTTGAAAAATTCAGCAAATCGAGAAAAGTGTGGGATACAATTCCCTGCTCAGGCGAGTACGCCATACCGCTTTCCGCGGGAGACGGAGAGCTTTTCAGAATTTCCTGAAATCATACTAAAAGTTTATAATTCAACAAAAAGCCCGCCCGGCGCATTGCCGGGCGGGCTTTTCAATTAAAAACAAACTGACATCAATATAGTGAAATACACATAAACTCAATGCATTCTGAATCCGCGACCGATTATTTCGCTTGTATGCTCGACTATAACAAAAGCTCCGGGGTCAATGTCCTGAATTTTCTTTTTAAGTCTGACCGCTTCACGGCGTTTGCATAAGGTAATGATTACTTTCTTTTTTGAGTGCGTGTATTCGCCCTCGGCGTCATAGCTCGTAGCCGAATGATTCATTTCGTTTATGATATAGTCCACAATAGGCTCAGGCTTTTCGGTAATCACAGTAAAGGCTTTGCAGACATTCAGATTCTGAATCACGCTGTCTACAAGAAACGATTTGGCGAACAGTCCGAGCAATGAATACAGTCCGGTCTTCAGGTCAAAAACCAGAAAAGCCGACGCGGATATCAGGAAATCGGTAATAAGAAGAGCAATTCCGACATTAACAGAGGT
>CASEEB010000076.1 GCA_949286815.1 uncultured Eubacteriales bacterium
TTTTTACCGCCGTTATTTTTTTCTTTGCTTTTCACAAGCATATAAAAACTCCGGAAAAAAGATTTTTTCAATTAAATTGATATAAAAATAAAAATATGTAATATGTATACGGCGGCAAAAACCGATTATGTCCTGCCGCCGAACAGAAAGTCCTCACATGTGTTCGTCATAAAATTTTTCCGCCGCGCGAAGATTCTCCTCGCTTTTGTCCGCGGCAAGATACTCATACGGATATTTGTAATTAAAAACTCTTTCAATCACACGTTTTTTACCGTTTGAAGGCGCGTAATCGACAAATTTGGACACCGCGCCCGCGCCCGCGGCAAAAATTGAATGTACCTCTTCCATCATATAAATATTGTAAAGTCCTTCGCGGCCCTCAAGGCAGAGCCCGACATTTTCATAATTTCCCACTGTATTTTTCTGTCTGTACATATAGTAGGGAAAATATCCCTCATGCTGCGCCTTTATCTGGGAGTAATCCACACTTTTGCCCACATCTCCGCCTCTCGGCGAATATATGTTGCTGTCGTTTCTCAGAGCGTCGCAGGCGTTTTTGACGCTGAAGGTATGTACTGTGATATTTTCCGGGCGGAGAGATAATACTTTGTCAAAAGACGCCGAAAAGGTCTGGAATTTATCTCCGGGAAGACCGGCAATGACGTCAGTGTTTATGACAGGTATACCTGAATTTCTCGCGATATCGTACGCTTTCAAAAAGTCCTCGCAATTATGAGCTCTGCCTATCTTCTTGAGCACATCGTCATTGAGTATCTGAGGATTTACGCTTATTCTGTTTACACCATGCTCCTTTGCGATTTTCAGCTTTTCTTCGTTAATCGTGTCCGGTCTGCCGCACTCAAGAGTATACTCTTCAAGACTCTGTACATCAGTATTCTTGGCAACCGCGTCCAAAAGTATACATAATTGCGATTCGTCAAGAATTGTCGGCGTTCCTCCGCCTATATATACTGTCTTAAGATTAAGTCCCCTTTTTCGGATAAAGGAAAATATCCCTTCGATTTCCCCCGTAAGTCTTTCTATATATTGGGGTATCGTTGAAAGCAGCTTTTTAGAAGTATATGATACAAATGAGCAATATGCGCATCTGGTCGGGCAAAAAGGAATAGATATATAGACACTGCAGTCTTTTTTATCGGGAGTTCCGACAATTTTCGCCTCATTGAGCGCGACTTCAGTAGCCAGAGCCGCTTTTTTGGGTATGACAAAATAATCGCTCACAAGTATTTTTTTTACCTTTGTCTTTGACATTCCGGACATCAAAAGCTCTGTCGCGACCTTGGAAGGACGTACCCCGACCAACATTCCCCATGAGGGTCTGTAGCCCAAAAGTTCTCCGCAGGCATTGATAACCGCGTCTCCGACCGCGAGTTTTTTCAGTCTGTCGGCGGAAATGTCGTCTCTTTTGTCATAGTGCCTTACACACTCGGCGCTTTTTTCCGCCAATTTTACTTTCACGACTGCTTCGACCCCGTCCTCCTTCTCGTTGAAATTCAGGTAGAGCACAGGCGTATTTTCTCCCTCTGCCTCATTTTCGGAAAATTTTGTACCGGGAAAAAATATCATGCACAGCATCTGGACATAATAATGATTTACATTTCCGTTAATATACAGCTTCATCTCCGGTGTTTGTCCTCTTTCTATTTTTCTTTTATGTCTGAATTGGCTTCTTGGTTAAAACATCGCTGTCCATTATAATTGTTACCGGTCCGTCATTGACAAGAGAAACCTCCATATGAGCGCCGAATATACCCTCTCCCACATGGCTCAGCTCCTTTTTCATCAGAGACTTGAAATATTCGTACAGTTTTTCGGCTTCCGCGGCAGGCGCCGATTCCAGAAAATCCGGGCGGTTGCCGTGTCTGTAATTCGCCATAAGAGTAAACTGTGAAATAACCAGCGCCTCTCCGCCGATATCCCGCACCGAGAGATTCATTTTTCCGTTTTCGTCTTGAAAAATGCGCAACGAACAAATCTTTTTGGCAAGAACTTCCGCCTCGTTTTCGCTGTCGCCCTTTGCGACCCCCAAAAGTATAAGCAATCCCGCATTGCATTCTCCGACCGTTTTTCCGTCAACAACAACGCTTGCCTTTTTGACTCTCTGTAATACCGCTTTCATATACACTCCGATTTTTTATTGACTGTTTTGCTTTGTTTACTTTGCCTATTTTTTACGAAAATCCTCTCGACACTCCCACTACCCCGTCCAGTGATTTCAATTTTGAAACTATGGAATTGTAATGTTCGATATTCTTACAGCTGACTTTAAGGTTAATAATACTTTGCCCGTTGCTTTTTTTGTGTGAGTTGACCGAAAGTATCATTACCTTCATATCCGCGAGCGCCACGGCAATATTTGCAAGTATTCCTATCCCGTTTTCGGTATAAATCTGAAGCAAAGCTTCATATACATTTTTCGAGCTTCCGCTGTCCTCCGGCAGTTCCCAGTGCGCGCTCACCCAGCGGTCCGCGTTTTCCGGATTTTTTCTTCCGTCGGTTACATTCGGACAATCCTTTTTGTGTATTGAAATCCCGTATCCCTTTGTGATAAATCCTATGATATCGTCTCCCGGCAGCGGATTGCAGCATTTCGCGAATTTAACCGCGCATCCGCTCTGACCGTCAACGATAATGCCGCTGTCGGATTTCAAATGCTTCGGCTTTGTTTTCTGTACAATATCCTCCTCGGATATTGCGGTTTCCGGCTGTTCCGGAACAGTGATTTTATTGATTTCCTCTCTGAGTCTCGCGGAGAGCTTGGTAACCGAAAGTCCTCCGTAACCCAAAGTATTGTACAGGTCATCCGCGCTCGCGAATCCGGATTTCTGAGCCAGCGCCGATATAATATCGTCTTTCTGTATATCGGAAAGCCTGGATGAATACTTCTTAAGCTCGTTGTCAACTATACTTTTTCCTACCGCAATGTTTTCCGTCCGTGATTCTTTCTTGAACCACTGGCGTATCTTGGTCCTTGCCTCGCTCGTCTTGACTATGCTCAGCCAATCACGGCTGGGGCCCTTTACCGCCGAGGAAGTAAGAATTTCAACAATTTCCCCGTTTTGCACCACCCGGTCTATAGGAACTATCATACCGTTGATTTTGGCTCCTATCATCTTGTTTCCGACCGCGGAGTGTATCGCGTACGCAAAGTCTATTACAGTTGAACCCTGCGGGAGCGCTATAACATCCCCCTTCGGAGTAAACACAAATACCTCATCATGGAAAATATCGGTTTTGAAAGCATGTAAAAATTCTGCGGGGTCTCTTGTATTGTCCTCGGTTTCGATAAGACGCGAAATCCATTCGAGCTTCTTGTCAATTTCCTCCTTCGAGGACGCGCCTGACTTGTATTTCCAGTGCGCGGCAATACCGTACTCCGCAATATGATGCATTTCCCAGGTACGTATCTGAACCTCAAAGGGTATTCCGTCCCTTCCGATTACGGTAGTATGAAGAGAACGGTACATATTGGGTTTCGGAGTTGAAATATAGTCCTTGAAGCGTCCGGGAATGGAATTGAACATCTCGTGTATTATGCCCAGAACTGTATAGCATTCAAGCTCTGTATCCACAATTATCCGCAAAGCGTAAAAGTCGTATATTTCATCAAAGCTTTTGTTCTGATTATACATCTTTTTATATATACTGTAAACCGTCTTGATGCGTCCCTCAAGCGTAAACTTTATATTGTTCTCGGTAAGCTTTTCCGAAATTGTAGCGCGTATATTTTCAATGAAATTAAGACTCTTCCCGTATTTGCTCTCGATATCGCTCTTAACCTCGTTATATCCTATAGGGTCAAGATATTGCAGACCGAGATTTTCCAGCTCCTGTTTTATCTTCTGCATACCGAGACGGTGAGCGAGCGGAGCGTATACCTCCATTGTCTCAAGCGCGGTTATCCTTCTCTTGTTCTCCGGTTTTGCGCCAAGAGTGCGCATATTGTGAAGCCTGTCGCAAAGCTTTATAAAAATAACCCTTACGTCCTTTGACATCGCAAGAAGCATTTTGCGCAGATTCTCAATATGCTGTTCTTCCTTGTCCTCAACCTTAAGAGACACGATTTTTGTCAACCCGTCGACAAGCATTGCCACGTCGGATCCGAACATCTTCTCAATTTCCTTGAGATTGGTTTTGTCAGAGCAGTCCTCCACGGTGTCGTGAAGCAACGCGGCACATATCGAATCGGTATCAAGCTCAAGCCCCGCGACTATTTCGGCAACCGCGACAGGATGTGATATATACGGCTCTCCACTGGCGCGATACTGACCGGCATGGAGCGCGGCAGCGTATTCATACGCTTTTCTGATTTTTTCAATATCATATTTTTTGCCTGTACCCTTTAGCAGTTCACACAAGCGCGATATATCTGTATGGGCAGTATTCTCCATAACAATACCCCTTCCTTTCCGCAGTATTTAAAAGACCGCCCGACGACGACAAGACCGTTTTCACTCTGTCAGTGCATAGCGCCATGCCGGGATTCCACGAGCATTCTGTATGTATTCGATTCCTCAATGCTTGTTTTTTTCGGATTTTCACTCATTTCAAGGTCAAATATGTTATCGTTTAACCAAACAATTCCGCAGACCTTGATTTCATTTAAGATATCCAATGTCAATTTTAGCTTGACATAATCTATTTTTCTGTCAGACCAGGTACCGAGCAGTGACAACAGCATCCTGACAGAAAAAGTGCCGTGCCCCGCCTGATAGCTTCTTCGGAGTTGTCTGTATACATCAATTATATCTTCCCTTTCGGGAACAAAATTCGTTGAATTGTCAAACGCAGTACCCTGCACTATACTTCTGTAAGTTTCCTCGTTTTTGCGGGCTTCAGCCAAAAATTCTTCCGAGAGCCTTATGTCCTGAATAATCAACTGCAAAGTGCAGACATCTCTGAATTCATTTATATTCAGCTGGCAGAGCAGATCCACTCTGTCCCCTGCATAAAAGTCGAAATCCGGTAATGCCATGTTGAAATAAACCGCATGAATAATGATTTTTCCGTCGGTCAGAATCAGTTTCAAATGCTTTCCTCCGCCCATGGAAACTATTTTCAGTATCGAAAGTGATTTTATCATGAATACCGGATTGGCATTTGACACTCCGAAAGGCTCAAG
>CASEEB010000077.1 GCA_949286815.1 uncultured Eubacteriales bacterium
GGACACAGCGTTCCGATTATCGACGGCTCATATCAGTTTTCATCTTCTCAGGCAACAGCGGGCAACGTAGAATACAGTGACGGTATATTTACAATGGACATATCAAAAGCATACCGTTGCGAAAAGCTAAGAGGTCTTACAAGAAAATTCACTCTTACGGACGACTGCGTGAAACTGAATGACACATTTGACTGCGACGACGACTGTGAAATAACAGAGCGGCTTGTCACACTTATAAAGCCCGAAATCGGAAAAGGCGGCATTGTACATATCGGCGATGTGACTGTGGAATTTGACGCGGACAAATACGACTGCGCAATTAACAGTGAAACCGCGTCAAACGGTGAATTGTGTTATTTCATTGACTTTACACTTAAGAGTAAAGTCTGCGTTTTTGAATGTATGATTAAATAAAAGTTTTAAAACAACACGGTCACTGACTAAGACAATTATATAAAAATATCCCGCAGGCAACATAAAACCTGCGGGATAAACTTTTATAACATAGCGCATATGATGTCTCTTAGGCGGGTTCCATATACGACTTTCAGCGTCAGATTAATCTCCCGCTGAACCCGCGAAACCATTGCGCCTATGCGCTTTTTGCAAGCGTTCGCAAGTTTGTTTGTAATCAGCTCCGCATTCCTTGCCCCGCTTTAAAAATTATATATCTTTAACAGTATCGCATATTTTTCTTTTCGGCACATGATAGTTCATTTTTTCGTCAAGATAATATTTTGTGTCATCTTTCATGTCCTCAACATAGCTTTCATGCACCGGATATCCGAACGCCACCACGCACCCGATATCAAGACTTTCGTCAATCTCAAGCGCTTTTCTAAGCTTATCCTTGTCGGCGCTGCCGATAATGCAGGAACCGACGCCGTGTGTCCAAGCCGCAAGTGTCATATTTGATACCGCAAGCCCCTCATCAAAGGACGTATAAGCAGACTGCAATTCTTTTACCGAGAGAACAACCACATACAGCGTCGGCTTTTCTCCCTCTCTCGGCACGCCGAGCTCAGACGGAAGCGCGCCCGCCCACTTTGTCGTTTCAAAAACCTCACTTACTTTTTGAGGCGACCGCACATATAAATACCGTAAAGGCTGACGGTTCATAGCGGATGAGGCTGTTCGCGCCGCTTTTTTCATATCCTCGACCGTTTCCTCGGATATTTGTCTGCTTTGATCGAATTTGCGGTACGTTCTTCTCGTTTCAAGCAACTCAAGAATTTCCGTGCTGTTCATTTCAACATTCATCCTTTCTTTTTACTCATTGTACATTGAGTATGTTACTGATTTTCCACTATACCGATATTTTATTCGGTAAGGAGCATATCATTCTCTTTTATCCATCCCAATTTGCGCATTATCTCGCTGAATATCAAAGACAATATTGCGGGAAGGACTATACAGATAAGCACTATCCCCACCCACATCATAGGACTTGACTCTGTCCCGTCAATGAGTCCGATAGGCCCCACAAGCCCGCAGGTACCCATGCCTGCCGCCACTCCGCTGCATTTAAGCTTGAACAGCATTGTGGAGAGAGGTCCGGTAATTGCCGACGCCAATGTGGGCGGAATCCAGATCAGAGGATTTTTGCATATATTGCCCATTTGAAGCATGGATGTCCCAAGTCCCTGAGAAACAATGCCGCTCCATTTGTTTTCCCTGAAGCTTGAAACGGCAAATCCGACCATCTGCGCGCAACATCCGGCGACCGCGGCGCCTCCCGCCAAAAGCAAGCCTTCATCGGTGCCTGCCGCTACCGCCGCGTCTATCGCCGACTGTGAAAAAATCATCGCGCATATAGCCGCGCTGGATATAGGCAGAGTAAGTATTATTCCCACAACTACCGAAACCACTATGCCCATGATAAGCGGCTGGAATGTGGTAGCGGTGGCTATAAACACTCCGAGGAAGTACATTACGTATGAAACAAGCGGGCATAAAAGCCAGCTCACACCAAAACCGACAAGTATCGTCACTACCGGGGTTACAAGTATATCGACCTTGGTCTTTTTTGATACAAGCATCCCTATTTCACATGCAGCCACGACCGCGAAAAACGCTCCTGCGGGACCTGCCGCGTAAAACACGCCCTCTTCCCCCGCCTGAGTCGCAGCCCATGACGTGATAACATTGTCGCTTATCACCGCTCCGATGGCATTTCCCATGGCTCCAACCGCGGAACAGGAAAAAATAACAAGCGGGTGCGCCCCCAATTTGTACGCAATCGCTACGCCTATCGACATACCGGTGGCGCTTTTGGCATACGAGGCAACGGTATTCAGAAAGTCAAGCCCCGTATATTTTCCTACAGTCTCAAAAATAGTGCCGATAAGCAAAGAAGCAAACAGTCCGAGCGCCATCGCGCCCATGGCGTCAATGAAATATCTTTTGAGATATTTTTTTAAAGTTTCCATAATAAACATTATGTAAAGAATAAGCTTTACATTTCTCCTACCCGCGAAGAATCCTCCATGATTTACTTTATTAAAGTATACCATAATATGTTATTTCTTTCAAGATACATTGTTGATATATTTTTAACAAATTAATCCCCCGGATTTTTACAAAATGTAATATAATTTCATTATTTCCGATTTTAAATGATATGCGGGAAGCTATTTAAATTATCTGAAATTCCGACCATAAAAATAATACAAAGACTATACCATAAGGGCAAATCAAATTCCGAATTTTTTATAAAAGCGGTTTGCTCATATATAAAAACTCCGAATCAATAATCAAAACCGAAATCACATACCAAAAAAGCGCCTTTATAAAAAGCGCTTTTTTGGTACGGTAAATGCAATGCTCATTTACTATTTATTAAGAATGATATAGGTTGTAGGAAGAATACCGTCATTATTGTACGGAATCAGATATTTGCGATCATAAAGTATCGCACAGGGAGCGGAAATCGCATCCTCAAACAATCGCAAATACGCCATATCCTTCGCCGACTTTTTCAGATGTAACGGTGTATGTTCTTTAAGAATATTTGCCACGGTTTCCGTCAGGGATCCTGCTTCTTCGGCAATTTTAAATGATGTTTCGGCAAAAATGTCTTTGACTTTTTGATGTTGCGCTTTTGTGAAAACCGGCGCGTTGACAAACATTTCTTTTTTATCCGATAGAATATAACCTTTTCTCACCATATCGGCAGCCAACGCCTTATCATTCTCGCTGAATTTATCCGTGGTTCCATTGGCGACATTCAAAAACACATTTGTTACATTCTGACGATTAAAGAAATAATGATGTACCATTTCGCCGTTAATCGGGAAATCCATGAACTGTATGTAATCGCCCTTTTCATTTACAGCATTGGATATGCCAAAACCAAACAGCGATTCCCAGGAACTCTGCTCTCCGTTTTCAGCACCCCAAACAAAGCATTCTGTTCCGAATTTGTCTTTGGGATATACAATTTTAATTTTGCTTTGAAATATCTCAATTACCGCGTTGTAAATAATAAAGCTTACAGTTTGCCACCTGAAGGAGTTATTATTCATGTCAGCTCCCGTGAAACCTATGTTTCTCACTTCAGCTTCATGATTCGAGATTGCGCCGGTTAAGATATCGGCAATCTTTTCTCTGAGTCCCGCCGTTTTCACATTAACCTCTTTTGCAAAATCTCTTGTGAAAATAACGATATTTGTGAAGTATCTGTTACCGTCTTTCTTCAAAAGTTCATACTCACACAGTTCATTTATCTTGTCCTCCAAATAAGGGAGCGACACGCCGATCTCCAAACTAATCTGTTCCGCGGTCAGTTTATCATTGTAGCAGGCAAACAGAATATTCTGTGATATTCTGCTGTCGCACAGATGAGAATAGCGATTTGCCCCATTGCCCCAAAATAAAAGTGAAAGTCCTTTCGGGTTATAGCTCTGTTGACCATAGTTCCGTTCCATATTCATACCTTCTTTCAGAATCTGCCTTGATTTGAAAAGCAGATATTTAACCATACTTTCGCTGATTGAGAGGTGATTGGATATTTCCGAACAGGATCTGTTTTCAATATAATACAATATTACAACTTTGCGGTACTTTTCGGCAAGCAATGTCAACTCCCGGCGCAATAAATACAACTCTGATGTGTCGTCAATAAAGAGTTCCGCTTTATCATAAATTTCTATATCGTTTGTCAGTTCGCACTCTTTATTTTTCGCTTTGTTTTTACACCATTGTTTATATACATTACCCGCGACCGCCCACATAAAGCCGTAAAAAGCATCTATATTGCGGATATTATCGGCAGATCTGTAAATCTCCAATATAATATCCTGCGCCAGATCCTCCGCCTCAAACTGAGTGGGAGTTCTGGCCCTACAATATGATAACAGAGACTTTGCCGCCTCTGAAATTTTATTGTCAAGCTCGTGTCTGTCCAAAACAATACCTCCCATGCTTTTGTATCACCGGTGATTTCACTTAAATAGTGGAACAAAATATGAAACGGTTAATATTTGGTTATAAAATTTTTCAAAAAATTATCTTCCGTACAGGCGATTGAGATAATAAATCTCTGCCCTGTTTATCGAATCAAGTTGTGGCTTTGTGACCCTGAAACGCCAATTGCCCTCAGGGTTTCCGGGTATATTCATTCTTGTATCCGAACCGTAATGCAAAACATCCTGAAGCGGAAAAATTACAAGGTCTGAAGAACTGCGCAACAGGGTCTTTATAACCGAATCGTAAGAAGACTTACAATCCCAGTTTTCACCCTCAAAACCGCAGTAGTCAAGCACACGGCGGCGCAAGCCGTCCTCAAGTTCCCAGATATATCCGAGAAGCGTGTTGTTGTCATGTGTGCCCGAATAAGCGACCGAATTCGGGATATAATTATGCGGCAGATGCGGTGAGTTCGGGTCTCCGAGAAAGGCAAACTGAAATACTCTCATGCCGGGAAAGGTGCTGTAGTTTACAAGCTCTCTTACGCTGTCGTTTATGTCTCCCAAGTCCTCCGCGATAACAAGCTTGTTTTCCGAAAGCTTTCTGAGCGTCCTTATAAAATCCCTGCCGGGACCTTTTTTCCACTTTCCTTCCCTTGCGTCGCGCGCTTTTGAATCGATGGCGTAATAGCTGTCAAACGCGCGGAAATGGTCTATTCTCACTCCGTCAAACATGTTAAAAGTATGCTCCATTCGCTTAATCCACCAGCCGTATCCGTCTTTTTTCATATACGACCAATTGTAAAGCGGATTTCCCCACAGCTGTCCGTCACGCGAAAAATAATCAGGCGGACACCCTGCGACATTTACAGGATACTTATTCTTATCAAGGTCAAACTGCTCCGGATTTGCCCAAACGTCACAGCTGTCATACGCCACATATATCGGAATATCCCCGATGATTTTAATTCCCTTTTCATTGGCGTATTTTTTTATATCCGACCATTGCGCAAAAAACTCATACTGTATAAACTGCCATAAAAACAATTCGTCAGCGTCGGTTTTGTCAAAAGTCCAATCATACCACGGCTTTCCGCCGTTGGCCGCTTTTCGCGCCATAAATACGCAAAACTTTTCAATCTCGGGATTTTCCGAAATAAATCTCTCTATTTTTTCTCTCAGCGTTTTATCGACTCTTGACGCGGCATTTGCGAGCAGTATTTTTCTTTCTCTGTCAAGTTTTTCATAATCACATCGGTATTCATCCGTTACCACCGCCCCGGAAAGTTCATTATCGGTTATAAGCCCATCTGAGCACAGCGTCTCGGGATCCACAAAATAAGGATTGCCCGCAAACGCGGAAAAAGATTTATACGGCGAGTTACATTCGTCGGTCATGACCAAAGGCAAAGTCTGCCAATATTTAAACCCGCTCTCCGCAAGAAAGTCAATAAAATACTTCGCTTCTTTTCCGAATACTCCCGCTCCGTATTTTCCGGGCAGCGAGGTAATATGCATCAAAATTCCCGAAGCACGCTCCATACCAAAACCCCTTATACAAAATTAAATCACATCAATGACATTCATACCAGTTCTTTCCGATATTCGCTTCCACCGCAAGCGGAACAGACAATCTGACAGCGTTTTCCATTTCCTCCTTTAGTATATGAAGCACCTCATCGGCTCTGTCTTTCGGCGTTTCGACAAGCAGCTCGTCATGAACCTGAAGCAAAAGCTTGGCGCCCGTGCCGCTTTCTTTAAGTCTTCGTTCAACATTTATCATCGCGATTTTAATAATATCGGCGCTGCTCCCCTGTATCGGACTGTTGCGCGCTACTCTTTCACCGAAATTCCTGATATTTTTATTGTTGGCGGAAAGCTCGGGAATATACCGCCTTCTTCCGAACATTGTAGTCACATATCCGTCATTTTTTGCCTTCTCCACAACCTCCGTAAGGTATTTCTCTATGCCGGGATAGCTGTCAAGATAACTTTGAATATAGCTTTTCGCCTTTGCGCGCGAAATCTTCAAATCATCCGCCAGCGAAAAATCACCCATACCGTAAAGTATTCCGAAATTTATGGCTTTCGCTTTTTTTCTCATCTCTATTGTCACATTATTGGGAGTCACTCCGAAAATACGGCACGCGGTAGACATGTGAATGTCTCCCCCCTCAGAAAACGCTTCCTTCATATCGGCGTCATCCGAAATATGCGCCAGAAGTCTCAGCTCAATCTGGGAATAGTCGGCGTCTATCAGCACATGAGAGGTGTCCGTAGACACAAAAAACTTTCGAAACTGCCTTCCGGTCTCGGTTCTGATGGGAATATTCTGTAGATTGGGATCTGTCGAGGAAAGTCTGCCCGTAGCCGTACCGGTCTGATTGAAATGAGTATGAACTCTTCCCTCGGAATCCATGCCCTTGAGCAAACCGTCAACATACGTGCTTTTCAGTTTTGTAAGCTGCCGGTACTCAAGAATATCATCTATAATGGGGTGGTATTTTTTTAGCTTTTCAAGCACCTCCGCGCTTGTGGAATAACCCGTCTTTGTCTTTTTGCCCGAAGGCAGCATCAGCTTTTCAAATAAAATTTCCCCAAGCTGCTTGGGCGAATTTATATTAAAACGCTCCCCTGCCGAGGCATATATTTTTTGCTCAAGCTCACGCGCGTTTTCGTCAAGCTGAGCTCCGTAATTCTCAATACCTTTGCCGTCTATTTTAAATCCCGTGATTTCCATGTCGCAAAGAACGCCCGCAAGCGGAATTTCTATATCGTTAAGCAAGGAAAGCTGTCCGCTTTCACGCAGTTTTGCCTCTATTATTTTCCACATGCGCGATATATACCACGCGCGGGGATTGAGAGCGTCATATGTCTCCCCAAGATAAGCCGAGCATAGCCTCTCAAGAGTATACGCGCCCTGACCCGAATCATCAACATAAGCTCCGAGCATAACATCAAAATACGCCCGACGCCAATGAATCTGTTTTTCTTCGAGCGCTTTGTACAGGCTTTTGCAATCCCAACATATAATTTTGACCGAATTTAAAAATGTCAGCAGCCTTTTGTCAATTTCGCCGAGCACCCAAACGGTCCTGCCATCGGAAATATTCATTTTATTTTCCGACAGATACACGGCATAATAATCCCCGTCAAGCACGGAAAGCTCCTCGGCCTCAATTTGCCTAACCGCCGGCTTTTCTGAGGTTGAAGTCGGCGCGCTGCAATCCGGCTTGTCAAGTCCGAACTTTTTAAGCGCCCCCATCATTTCGTATCGGACAAACAGCTCTTTGGCTTTTTTTCTGTCAATTCCGTGATTTTCAATGTCCGCCAGTGTAATTCCCAAAGGCACGTCGCATTTTATTTCCGAAAGCGTCCTGGAAAGATATGCGCTTTCCTTTCCGGCTTCAAGTTTTGTCCTTATTGAAGACGACACTTTCAGGGAATTTATGTTTTCATATAGACTGTCCAGGTTTCCGGACTCCGAAATAAGCTTGAACGCGGTTTTTTCTCCGATTCCCAAAACGCCGGGAATGTTGTCCGAGCTGTCCCCCATGAGAGCTTTTACATCCACATACTGATACGCCCGGACGCCGTATTTTTCATAAAAAGCATCCTCGTCCATTGTGACTGTCTCCGCGTTTGTAGCCAATAACACTTTGACACGGGAGTTTATGAGCTGAAGTGAATCCCTGTCCCCTGTCAGAATATAAGTCTCGGTTTCTTCCGGAGAATCTGACGCCATATGAGCGAGTGTTCCGAGTATATCATCCGCCTCATAGCCTTCAAGCTCAATTACAGTAAATCCCATGGCACGACAGATTTCCTTTGCGACCGGCAGCTGCCGCGCAAGGTCGTCCGGCATCGCGTGTCTGCCCGCCTTATAAGCATCATACATAATGTGTCGGAAAGTAGGCGCTTTCAAATCGAACGCTACAGCGGAATAGTCCGGTGATATTGCCTCAAGCTGCTTTGATATAACACTTATCATACCATATATTGCATTTGTCGGAAATCCGTCCTTTGTTGACAGGTACCTTATACCGTAAAATTGTCTGTTCAATATACTGTTTCCGTCAATACACAAAAGTTTCTTCATTTAATTCTCCACATCATGTATGAACCCGTATCGGTGTAACTCCTCAATACGTTTCACTACTTTTATTTTATATATTCAATAAGGGGCTAAGCCCCGTCATTCAACATTTTCAGTGGGAGACTGTATCTCCCCGTTGAAAAAATCAAGTGGCAAGACATCTTAATTTAGTTATATCTCAGCCAATATTGTTTTTAAACAGATAAAACCTTAAAAGTTTCGAGTTTGCGAAACTGTCGTATACAGCAAGTATATCGCCATACGCGCGATTTCTTCACGCTGTATACAATTTAATCTCTATACATTATAACACAAAAATTCTCTGTTTGTCAATCAAATCATCAAATCTTTAAAAAAAGTTAACCTCGTACATAAGCCCTGTCAATTTTGGACATAAAATAATTTGCGCCGAAATCGCTAAAAAATACAGCCTGTGACAATTTTCTCGCATATTGTGTTTATGTTTTTTGAATTTTGCAAAACGCTGACATTCAAAGCAAAAACAAGCAAAATAATGTCATAAAAATATAATATAATCTATGGTTTTTAATATTGACAAAAAAACGGTTTTATGCTATAATTTACTTATAAAAATTCAATCATTGATAATTTTCCGAATTATCGGTCATATCAAAAAAAGATGTTCAATAAATAGGAGGAAACATGAAAAAATTTATTATTATTCTGGCTGCTTTACTTGTCGTATCCGCGTCAATGTATGCGTGCAATAAAGACGAGGACAAAGGCGAAGAAGGTTCGACCACCGGCGATAGAATTGTTATCGATCAGACAACCGGCGGCAACGGTGAGTCTGCCTCCGAAACAGGCACGATAAGCGAGAATGAAAGCACCACATCGGAAACCGAAGAAGGTACAAAGGTTTACACATTCGAAGAAAGAAACGAAACGGTTTACGTCATTTCTTCAACAGGCGCTGTCAACGTCAGAAGCGACACGGTTGTCAATGATTCTACCATTGTCAAGAGTGTTGAAAACGGCACGGAGCTTAAGAGAACCGGAATAAGCACCGACGGTGAATGGAGCCGCATAGAGTTTGAGGGCAAGACATGCTATATGAAATCACTGTATCTCACGACAATGAAAGACCCTGACGCGGGATTCACCGCTGTGGAAAAAACACTTTATCTCAATACAGAGAGCCTTATTGTCAGACTGATTCCCTCTACCGACGGCGAAATAATGGCTTACCTTGTAAAGGGTGAGAAAATCTCGGTCATCGCTGAAAATACCGAAAGCGGCTGGTACAAGATTCACTATGAAGGAAAGTACGTTGACGGTGACTTTTACATATCATCAGACGAAAAATATTTCAGCACCGAAGAAATCACTACCGTAGACTGATAATAAACATAAACAATAATAACCCGCCCGGACGTTGAGTTTCGGGCGGGCTGTTTTCATAAAGCATCAATTGCTTCCGGGTATAATTCTGGCGTAAAAAATGCATACATTCACTATACCGTTTGAGGGTTTTACGACGTTTCCACTCACATCGGTCTCATCCTGCGGATATATAAATCCTTCCATTGAAAGATAAAGATATCCGTCATCTCCCATTGAAATGATATATTGAACATACTGAAGCTTCGATGCGATCGGATAGCAGGTCAGTATATCTATTAACGCATTTATTATGTCCTCTTCCGTGATATTGTTGATATAATATTCGTATATTCCCAGATTTGATGAATAATAATACAAAAGATCACCGTATTTATTAATACTCATTGACACTTTTTCCT
>CASEEB010000078.1 GCA_949286815.1 uncultured Eubacteriales bacterium
GTATACATAGATATCGGCGTAAAAGACAAAAAGGAAGCGCAAAAAAAAGTCTCGGTCGGAGATTTCTTTGTCTGTGAGCCGACAGTAAACAGAGTGGGTAAGAAAATTTGCGGCAGACCCATGGATAACCGTGTGGGATGCGCAATACTTATCAGTCTTGCCGAGAAAATATCAGAGAGCGGGTGTCCCAACGACATATACTTTGTGTTTACTACACAGGAACAGGTGGGTATGAGAGGAGCAAAATCCGCCGCATACGCAATTGAGCCCGACTGCGGACTTGTCATAGATGTCACCGGCGCTGCCGAAGGCGCGGGAGGATGTGTTTCCGGGGAAGGCGCGGCGATTAAAATAAAGGACAAGTCGGTTGTCTGCGACAGATCTGTTTTTGAGAAGCTTATGACTTTGGCAAAGGATAATTCGATAAAATACCAGTGTGAGATATCTTCCAAGGGCAGTACCGACGCGTCCGCACTTATGATTTCAAAAGCCGGAGTAAAGGCAGGGGCTGTCTCCGTGCCGGCCAAATACATGCACAGCAATGTCGAAATGATTGACATGAACGACTGCGACGCGTGTCTGAATCTTGTTGAACTGTTTGTGATGAATTATTGATGTTTTAAACTATCGTAAAATATAACCTGTACGGGTTTTCGTATTCATTCAAACGGTTGAAAGGAATTTAAACTTTAAATGATATTTTCGGATAAAATAACCGCGTTGGCGGCACAGGCGGAAAAAGAGCTTTCCGGAATTTACCGGGATATTGATGAAATATCCTGTTTCAATACGTCGCGGATAATGGACGCGTTTGCCGAATTTCGGGTCTCAAGCACGATGTTTGACGGGACCAGCGGATACGGCTACGACGACAGAGGAAGAGAAACGCTTGATCTGATCTGGGCGCGTGTTTTCGGGGCGGAGGCTGCGTTTGTGCGTCACGGTATTGTCAACGGAACCCAAGCGCTGACTATCGGTCTTTTCGGACTGTTGCGCCCGGGAGATCTGATGTGTTCGGTTGCCGGAAAGCCTTACGACACTTTGGAAGAAGTCATCGGGATTTCGGGAGAGCGGGGAAACGGTTCGCTTGCCGATTTCGGCGTGGGATACCGCCAGATAGAGCTCAATTCCGAAGGAACGCTTGATTTTGAAGCAATCGGAAGTCTGCTCAGACGCGAAAAAAATAAAAACAAACCGGTTAAAGTGATTTTTGTGCAGCGTTCAAAGGGATATCTCAACCGCAGAACGCTTACGGTGGAGGAGATAGGTAAGCTTGTCGGATTTGTAAAAAGCATATCTCCCGAAACCTATGTCGTGGTTGACAACTGTTACGGCGAGTTTACCGAAAAGCGCGAGCCGTCCGCGCTCGGCGCCGATATGGTCATCGGCTCGCTGATTAAAAATCCCGGAGGCGGAATGGCGGAATGCGGCGGATATATCGCGGGAAGCGCCAAGGCGGTTGAGCTTGCGTCCTACAGGCTTACGTCGGTGGGGTGCGGACTTGAGGTGGGGGCGACTCTCGGACAGAATAAAAATCTGTACAAGGGGTTGTTCTACGCGCCGCATACAACCG
Organism: uncultured Eubacteriales bacterium; assembly: GCA_949286815.1. GTDB lineage: Bacteria > Bacillota > Clostridia > Oscillospirales > CAG-272 > SVTX01. Next base: position 1,574 of record CASEEB010000078.1, read on the forward strand.
CTCAGGCGCTTAAAACCGCTCATTTTGCCGCGTATATGTTCGGGGCTTTGGGCTATAACGTTTCGCCGCTCTGGAATGAAAAAAGGTCGGATATTATTCAGACGGTGATAACCGGTTCTCCTGACCTCTTGTGCGCGTTTTGCAGAGGAATTCAGAAAGGATCTCCCGTTGACTCATATGTGACTCCGGAGCCTTGGGCGATGCCCGGATATAACGATCAGGTAATTATGGCGGCGGGGGCGTTTACCCAAGGGTCTTCAATCGAGCTCTCGGCGGACGGACCTTTAAGAGAACCTTATACCGTATATTTTCAGGGGGGGCTTACATATGAAAGCGGCAAAATAGGAATTATGTCCGCCGCGGAATCGGTGCTTAAGGGCTGATAAAATGATTGATAAAGATATTCATGTCATTAAATATTTACAAAATACTCTTGATGTTAATAAGGGTATAATGTACAATAATAAAATAACCGTATGACAGTCAGAACTGTCTTAAGGTTAATGCCGTTTATCGGACAAGTTTTTTGCGGATAATGCGATTTAGGATTAAATCTGCTTTTTGATGAAATCCGCATTGATTAATACTCGGAAAACGAGGTAAAAAAATGTCAAAAAAAATCAAAAGCATTATATGCTTTGTAGTTGTTTCCATAATGCTTACGACCGCGATGTCTTCCTGCTCGGTTTCGGATGTTCCGGAGGGATATCAGCTTATAGCCTGCGCCGGCGACAAGTTCAGACTGTACGTTCCGACTCAGGGCTGGATGCCGAATACCTCAAGCGGGATAACCGGAGCGTATTATTCTATGGCTGAAAATTCGTCGGTGAGTGTATATGTTGCTGATGACGCGGGCGATTTGTCGGTAGCCGATTACTGGGAAAAGTGCAACGAAAAATACTCGCTTGAGCTTGACGGATACGAATATACCGCGAAGCCCGAAAATATTATTCTCGGCGGAGAACAGGCGATAAAGTATGTATATACCGCAAAGCTGAATATCAACGGCGAGGATGTCAATTACAAATTCATGCAGGTGATGGCAAGGCACGACGGAGAGATGTATATTCTGCTTTACAGTTCTCCCGAAGAGTACTATGACAATCATATAGAGGTGTTTGAGGGAGCTGAAAATGACGACGGAGAATATGAGGGAATAATACCGTATTTCAGATTTGACGAACCGTATTATCCGGAAGATGAGGCAGAGTATTCCGATAAGGTTGAATGCCCGGAGGGTATGAAGCTTATCTCTACGGACGAAAGACCGTACCGGTTTTTTGTTCCGGAAAATTGGATAATCGACAACCGCACCCAGGTTTCATCGGCGTATTTTTCCGAGGAAGACAGGTCAAATGTCACCTTGCAGGGTCAGATGTCGGACAAGGACGGAATAAGCGTACAGGATTACTTTGACGAGTGTGAGGAGAAGTATAAAAAGCTTTTTGACAGCTATACCCTGGTTTCGCGGAGCGATACAAAAATGGGTGAGAATAATGCCGTTAAATATATCTATACGGTGCAAACCGGCGGTGTACAGTACAGAGTAATGCAGTGCATCTGTGTAAAAGGCGCGATGTTT
>CASEEB010000079.1 GCA_949286815.1 uncultured Eubacteriales bacterium
TCTCGCTTTTTCACGTATTCCGCAGTCTTTGAGGTCAAATCCGAATACATACTCCGGCTCTATGGTATTATTGGAAAGAACTTTTATCACATCGCCGTTGTCAAGCTCAATATACGCTTCGTTGACCGCGTTGCGCTCGGCGTTGAGCGCCATATCGGCAGTCATGACCGTACCTTTTGTATAAAGTACCTCACCCGTGAGAGCGCTTACCATGTCCTGCGCAAGCTTGCGGTTGGAAATTCTTGCGCTTAAGGACATTTTCTTGTCAAATTTATACCGTCCCACGGATGCTATATCATATCTTTTCGGATCGAAGAAATAATTGTTTATAAGAGTCTGCGCCGATTCCACAAGCGGAGGCTCGCCGGGACGCAGTTTTTTGTAAATTTCCTTTAACGCTTCCACTCCTACGCTTGACGAATTGCTTTCGGCAAGGCCTTCGCTCTCTTCCTTTTCAAAAGTAGCCGCAAGCCTTGCGTCCTCGCCGAACAGATCATAAATATCCTGTCTCGATTCAACCCCGAGAGCGCGGATAAACATAGTTATCGGCACCTTGCGGTTCTTATCGATTCTGACGTACAACACCCCGTTGATGTCGCTCTCGTATTCCAACCATGCGCCTCTGTAAGGTATAACTGTGGCAGCGTATGTCTTCTTGCCGGTTTTGTCCACCTCGGACGCGTAATACATACCCGGAGAACGTACCAACTGTGAAACAATAACCCTTTCCGCGCCGTTGATGACAAAAGTTCCCGTTTCGGTCATAAGAGGAAAATCGCCAAGATAAATATCCGAATACTTTACGTCGCCTGTCTGCTTGTTAGTAAGTCTGACGTTGACTTTAAGCGGCGCCGCGTAATTCACGTCGCGCTCCTTGCATTCCTCAATAGAATATTTAGGCTTTGTGTCAATAGAATAGGATATAAAATCTATTGACAGGTTTCCTGAATAGTCAGTAATCGGGGAAACATCTTGCAGCACCTCCATAAGTCCCTCTTTGAGGAACCATTCAAAGGATTTTGTCTGGATCTCGACTAAGTTGGGCAGCTCAAGATTAAAACGTGAACGCGAAAAAGACATTCTCGTATTCTTTCCGAGTTTTTGCTCTTTTACATTGACCATTAAATCATTCACTCCATTCAATGAATTTCTTACCTGAATGGACAAAACCCATTTATCTATGGGAAATTTGTCATATTCGGCCGTCTTGCATCCTTCACCCCATAATGCAAGCGATTATAATGCAGTTTATTATTATATCATATAATGTCAATATTGTCAAGAGGATTTATGGATTATTTTTAAAATTTTCCAATTTTTATTCACAATAAAGTATGTATTGTAATATAATGGGAGAATATCATAACATCAATGTTAACTTTTATTAATTTTTTTAAAAATCTATTGACATTATAAAAATTATATGGTATAGTAATACACAGTTGATAATGCGGAATTATGCATTGAACTTCAGTAAACCTTTTGTCCGGATAAAGCGTAAAAAGGACGCTCAAAATTACATCAAAAGGAGACATTTATTATGTTATCAAATCACGAACTGAAAAAGAACGCGAGAGCTCAGCTGGGAGGTAAAATATTCGCGAACTATTGGCTCTACATGGTGCTGTGCTGTCTTGTACTCGCCGCAATGCAGAGTTTAGGCAGTTTAATGTGCGGAATTGTTTATTTTATCATCACAGGTCCTCTGCAGGTAGGCTTCGCACGTATACTGCTCAATCGCGCGCGCAACAAAGGAAATGTTGAAATAGGTCATCTTTTCGGCAACTTTTCCGAAAATTTCAGCGACTGTTGTATCCTCGGGATTATGATTACACTTTTTACATTTCTTTGGAGTCTGCTTCTCATAGTTCCCGGCATAATCAGAAGCTATGCCTACTCTATGGCATACTTCATTCAACAGGAAAACCCTCAAAAGGGCTGGCAAGACTGCATTGAAGACAGTATGGATATGATGAAAGGGCATAAAGGTCAGCTTTTTTTGCTTGATCTCAGCTTTATCGGCTGGATGCTGCTCGGTACGCTTTGCTGCGTTGTGGGAATCTTTTTCGTTATTCCGTATTGGCAAATGGCAAGGGCAAACTTCTACCTTTCCTTGAAAGAATCTCAAAAGCCGCCCAAGTTTACTCCCTTGACCGACGATGCCGAAAATGCCGAAAGTACTCCGGACAGTTCGTCTGAAAACTCAAATTCATCAGGAAGCGGCTCAGACAAAACCGAATATTTATAATTTGTATACTGCATATTTACTCAAATTCACATAAACTACCGTAATGAAAAAATCATACCGTCCGAAAAGCAGGCGGTATGATTTTTTTACGTTTTTTTATTTTAAGTAAAGCTAAACCGCCGCATATTTTAAAAAAGCAAAGCGGAATAAATTTAAAATTCACATAAATACGCTCAGCCGACAATCGCCTCAAGCTCTATTTCTTCAGCCGTCCAGAACATCAGCCCGGCAGACGTATAACCGTTATATAAATCCGAAGTCCCTGTGCCCGTTACACTCTGAGCTACACTTACTCTGTTCTCAAAATCATATTTTTCTCCGGGCGACATAACTATACCGTATTTATGTCCCGTCGCGTAATCAAACACAAACTCGACTTTTCCTTCCGAAACAATTCCGGTTACGTCGAAATACTCCTGCGCTTCTCCGCCGTCGATGTAGTTATTATCGTAAAAATGCATAGTATAACTGTCGCCGTCATTTGCGTCAAGGGCGCCTACATCCACAATCAGCGTTTTACTCTCGACAGGTACCTTTATATCTCCGTTTGCCACAACCGTGACTTTAACCGCAAGCGTCCCCTTATCCGAATTATTGTCGCTGTCCAACGATATGGTAAGCCACGCCGTACCCGTCGAAATTTCGGCTGTATCTATACAAATATCAACGGCAAGGATAACATTGCTCGAGGATGAACCATGCCCCAGGTCATGTCCGTCAAGAGTCTCTAATTCAATAGCCGAGTCGGGTATAACATCCTGATTTGAAGAAAACACGCCGGAATTACGGCTGAATGACGTGGTATACGGAGAATCAACACTTACGCGAAGTCTCCATTTACCGTCTGTCAGTCCGCTTGAGGGATACGGATATGTGGCATTTTGCGCTATTGTCGTAAGAACATCGTCGCCCATCGTCAGCATTCCGTCGGCTCTGACCTCGCTGTATTCCGAGGTATTCACAGCTACGTTGACATTTTCGGCGGGCATAACAAAAGTATATACTCCGTCGGATTTCTCTGTGCATTCGGTATTGTTTGCCGTTACGGAATCTATAAAAATATCCTCGTCGGTAACATTAATGTTGACCGTCACCGTATCGCCCTCCTTGGCGGAATCGGGCAGGTCTACGGTATATCCCGTGCCGTTTTTGCCTGTTATGGTATAATCCTTATTTTCGTCAGTATCAGTATTCCCGTCATTGCCTCCGCTGCAGGCAACAAGCAATCCTGTAATGATGAACATGGCGGTAAAAACTGTCAGCAATTTCCTTTTCATAGTATAACCTCCCTTACGGTTGATAATCGATTGCTACACGCTGTTTATATTATATTTACAGATATAACTTGGACAGTTTTACGTCAGTAAAACTGCGGCATACAACCAATAAATGTTATTCTTTTGAGTTCTTTATGTTGTATGCAACTTCACGCTGCATACAAAAACCCGGAC
>CASEEB010000080.1 GCA_949286815.1 uncultured Eubacteriales bacterium
CGAATCCGACAGTCTGAGGTCAATTCTTTTTTCGTATTCATCAATTCCCTCATTGACCGCACGGTCAAACCCGCAGGTAAGATGGCTCATACTTCCGTATACCACATTTCCGTTTCTGGTCGCGGGCACAACATGGCGGATAGCAAGCCCCAAGGTTGCCGCTCCGCACACCTTCTCACTCTCGGTTATCCTGAGCGGAGCCTGCTCTGCAATGCGCCTGACGGCAATGTCATATTTTCCGTAATCGTCGAGCATGTCAAAATCCCCGACATCGTCAAGAGTTACCGCGCCGTGCGAAACCGCCTCGTCGCCGTATTTTCCGTGCAGAGACTCATAGGCAAACTGTCTTGTGCTTTCCGACAGTCTGACCGGTCTTTCGTTTTTGGATGCCGTACCGAATATCATAAAATTCCCTCCCCGCTTAATTAATTATTTTTCATCAGCTTCTGAGAACGAATATCCTGTCCGATAAACGGAAGTATCATAAATTCTCCCAGAACCCGACTGGTAATTCTGTCCCAATAGCGTTTTCTGAACTCTTCCTGAGTCAGATTGGTACTGATTATAGTCTGTCTGCCTTTATTAAGTCTGGTATTGATTATATTATAAAGGCATGAAGTTGTGAACTGATTCGACACTTCTGTTCCGAGATCATCCACAATCAAAAGATCACAGTCATAATATCTGTCCGTATTTCCGCCGCCCGGCGCCCCGGTCCCGCTTTTAAAGCGATTGTATTCAAAATCCGAGAGCATATCCAACGCTCCGGAATAATATACGTCGTATCCCTTTTCGATCACAACTCTCGCCACCGCGCTGGACAGATGCGTTTTGCCGAGACCGGTAGGTCCGAACATCGCGATGTTCTTTGAGATTTTCGGGTCAAAATCATTCGCGTATCTTAAAAGGGCCTTGTAAATAATAGTCATGCGCTTCAGGCTTTCGGGATTTTTGGAGTAATAATCAAGTGAAAAATTGTCAAATCTCTGCTTTTTTATGAGGTTGGACATTCCGGAGGTCTCAAATCCCGCCTCGATAAGCTTTTTCTTCATGCATACACACATACGGTTGTCAACTTCTCCGGTATCTCCGCACAGAGGGCATTCATATCTGACCTCGGTATAGTCCTCGGGATACCCCGCCCTGACAAGCAACTCTTTTCTTATATCAAGAAGCTCCCGGTTCCGTTTTTTTACCGAATCAAGCATATTCAGGTCATTTTTCATCGCGCATTCCATTATCTGCAGTCCCACGGCAGAAAGCTCGGCGTCTATCCGGCGCACCCCCTCAACCGCCGCATGAACTTCCTCTTTCCGCATCTGCGCCGCCTCGCGCGCGCGAAGATATTTTCCGTCATATTCTTCTTTAATACGCATGTAATTCTCTCTGTTAAAGCCCAATATATCACCGCCCCTCAATTTACCGATTTACAAAAGCATATCAGGAATTGCCTATTGTCCTTCAAAGCTTCTTTTAACCGCGGCCTCAAAAAATTCGTCCGTGTCAAAACTGCCTTTGACAGCACTGTCCTTTTTACCTTTATCCTTATAAGACTCGTTTATCTGCTCAAGCGTCCTGTATCCCTCGCTGTACCATCTTTCAAGCACCGAATTCGCGTAGTGCACAGTGCTTTTTCCGGTGGCGTCAACCGTAACCTCATAAGCTTTCTGTATAATATCAAAGTCATATCGGAAATCATTCACCCAACTTGAAATTTCCTTGTTTTCCCGCGCGGTCAGCGCACGCGAACCGATTCCGAAAATATTTCTTATCCTGCCCTCCGCGCTTTTCAGAGCGTCCCTGCGGTGCAGCTCCTCAGAAAGCTCATCAACACCGGTTATTCCGATATCATAAAGTGAAAATGCCGTCTTTTCAACGTAATGCAGGGTTTTTCTGCCCGACTCGGCGCAGTATTTCACAAGCAACAGTATGTATTCGCTGTCAAGCGCAAGGTAATCCGAAAGACCTATTATTTTATTTATCTCGTGCACATTGAAAATTTTACCCATAATCTTCTGGCACTCGTTTATAAGCATAGCGGCGTCGGCGCGTGTTTCAAGTATTTCGGACAGCTCATCCGACGTATAGTTCGGCAAAGCGTCGCTTTTTGAGAGCTTTTTGGACTCTTGAGGTCGATTACCGAGGGTTTCGGTTTGCTTATCTTTTGCTTTTCGGTTCACATTTGTATCGCGTTTGGACGATTCCGTAAAATCTCTTTTATCATCGGCGTTTTTTACCTCAAAAGCAGTCTGAGAAACGGAGGGCTCCTCAGCGCAAATATCAAATATACCCGCTCCTCTCCAGAAAGCAAGAGAGGAGTTCACATCATCCTCGCCGCAGCCGGTCTGACTGACAATGTCCTTTATTTCAAAATTTCCCCCGGCAGCACACACGCAGAGCAAAACCTTAAGGTCCGACTCTTTTGCCCTGTCAAGTATTTTCAACACGTCCGACGGAAAGACAGATACCCCGTATCCGTAATTGATTTTGTATTTCATATGTTTCCTTAATTTTTTATGTTCAGAAAATATCCTTAAAATCCCGGCGACCTTCAGAACTCATCTTCGCCCCTGTCAAATTCCATACTGCTGATTTTATAGTTCAGTATCATAAGCGAATCCCCCAGATGTACATTTTCAACCGCCACCGAGTTCCTGTCGTAGTCAAGCTCGACTCCCATAAAGTTCCACAGTCCTCTTACACCGCACAATACCAACCTGTCGGCTACAGACTTTACCTGATCTTTAGGCAGGGTCAGCACGGCAATATCAACTTTGTTATTCTGACAAAAGCTCTCCAGATAGTCAAGGCTGTACACATTTACTCCGGCGACCTCACGACCGACCATTCCCTCACCCGAGTCAAACATGCCGACAATGTCAACCCCTCGTTTTTCAAACATTGACAGGTGAACAAGCGCGCGGCCAAGGTCTCCGGCGCCTATTATGACGGCGTTGATTCCGGCGCCCACTCCGAGAATTTCACTTATCCTTGTATACAGATAATTTACATTGTATCCGTATCCCTGCTGACCGAATCCGCCGAAACAGTTCAGATCCTGTCTTATCTGCGACGCGGTAACATTCATAAGCTCAGCAAGCTCTCCCGAGCTTATACGGGTCCTTCCCTGTGTAATCAGCTCGCGCAGATATCGGTAATATCTGGGAAGTCGCTTTATCACAGCCTGAGAAATATTGTGCCTTGTCTGCTCGGTCCGCGCGTTTTGAGCCGATTTTCCGAAATTATCATAACCCTCAGATTTTAAATCATCTTCGGTAAAATTTTCATTCAATAAATCATCGTAATCCATTCAAATCCCCCATGCCGCCACAGGCGGCGCAAACAGAATATAACTAAATTATCCAAAGTGCGCAGAACGTCAAACTGCACAAAATGTAAAGTTTTACCTCTGCAACAATATTTTGATTCGAAAAAGATTTTCCACAAGCTTCAGCGAGAAAAAAGTTTTCCACAGTTTCAACAGACTTATCCACAGGACGCCTTGTCACAAAACGGGTTTTGCATGTGTATTTCTTAAAAGTTTCCTAATTTGTTCCGGAAATCCGTGTTTTCAGACCTAATATAAACTGTCAGGTTTTATTTTTTCCACAGACTGTTGAAAAACCATGTGGAAATCATTTGTCTGTCGGCACCCGATCAAAAAACCTTGTTTTTTCGCATAAAACAAAGATTGGAAACCGATAATGAAGTTTTGTATCAAATGACGTCAACAAAAATTCAATCGCATGCCCGGGCGTTCAGCGAAGTATCGGAGAAATTACCCGCCTTAAACTCAAAGTAACCCGCGGCGGCAATCATCGCGCCGTTGTCACCGCAAAGAGATATCGGGGGACAGACAAGCCGCACTTTCAGCCTTTCACACATCTTGCTCAGTTCTCTGCGCAAATGAGAATTGGCGGCAACCCCGCCTGCCAGCACCAAAGTTTTCATACCCGTTTTAAGAACGGCTTTTTCGGTCTGCTCACAAATTCCGTTTACCACGGCGGAAGTAAACGAGGCCGCAAGATCGCCTCTGTTAATCTCCTCATTTTTTTGTTTTGACGAATTTATGAGATTCAGCGCCGCCGTCTTGATACCGCTGAAAGAAAAATCCAGCCCTCCGCTCAAAGCGGGATTCGGAAGAACAAACGCTTTCGGATCGCCCTCATATGCGAGTTTGTCCATCGCCGCGCCTCCGGGATAAGGCAGCCCTATTACTCTGCCTATCTTGTCGAACGCCTCTCCGGCGGCATCGTCGCGCGTTGTTCCTATCTCGGCAAAGTCACAATATGTATCCGCCGAAAAAATCGACGTATGTCCCCCTGACACCACGACCGCCAAAAACGGCGGCTTCAGTCCGGGCTCCGAAAGATAGGCCGCGGCGACATGACCGTGAATATGATTCACCGATACACACGGGATGCCGTTTGCGAACGCAAGCGATTTTGCGAAGTTTACCCCTACGAGCAACGCGCCGATAAGACCGGGATGCGTCGTTACCGCCACGCATCCGATATCTTTCAGG
>CASEEB010000081.1 GCA_949286815.1 uncultured Eubacteriales bacterium
TTTTAAAATATATCGACTGTTTCTTTGTTTTGCAATGTCAAAACGATGGCGCGAGCATAAAATGTTTACCGTATCCAATGTAAGCTGTCTCTCAAAACCCGGGTATAGCAATACACTTTTGCGCTTATTGGTAAGATGGCATTAAAATTATGTAAAATTTTCTTATATTTATTAAACATTGCTCTTGACATTTTCGGACAAAAGACTATAATATTTAAAGTAATATATTTATTTTGGAAAGTGAGAAAGTTTGAAAATAAATTTTCAAACACGCTTTTTGTGACTTCGACGCCAAAAGCACGGCGACGATTTGCCAAGGGCAAGCCGCGCAAAACGCTGATTTGGCGAAAGAAAGGAATGGTCATAAAAATGTCAGAAACAAAATCAGCGTCACCGAATTTAACCGAAGGTCCTCTGTTAGGTAAAATGCTGAGGTTTTGTTTGCCTCTTATCGCCACCGGACTCTTGCAAACATTATACAACGCGTCGGACATGGTAGTTGTCGGACGCTTTTCAAGCGACCACGCGATGGGAGCCGTAGGAGCGTGCGGTTCACTTATCAACCTTATAATCAACGCTTTTTTAGGACTGTCGGTAGGCGCCGGAGTATGCATCGCGCATGAGATAGGCGCTCAGAAACACGATGAAATCAAAAAAACGGTCAATACTTCTCTGCTCGCGTCAATTTTTTGTGGCATCGCGGTAGGTATTATCGGCTACTTTCTTGCGGACCCGCTGCTTACGCTGATGGGTACGCCTCAGAACGTGCACTCGGAAGCTGTTCCTTATATGAAAGCGTACTTTGTCGGAATACCCGGATGCATGGTGTACAACTTCATGGCGGCTATACTTCGTTCCTCCGGAGACACAAAAAGCCCTTTGATAATACTTACCATTTCGGGAATAGGAAACATAATTCTCAATCTCATAATGGTAATAGTTTTTGACATGGGCGCGTTGGGAGTAGGCATAGCCACCGCGGCATCGCAATATATTTCCGCGTTCCTCGTGGTAATCCACATGATACGCATGAACGGTCTCTGCAAAATACATGTCTCCGAAATGAAAATTGACAAATCCAAGCTCTGGCACATAACCAAAATCGGAATACCCGCCGGTTTTCAGGGAGTTTTGTTTTCCCTTTCAAACGTCCTTATTCAGTCAACCGTCAACACATACGGAGACATAGTGGTGGACGGCAACTCCGCCGCAAGCAATATAGAGGGATTTGTATACATAAGTATGAACTCCATGTATCACACCGTTCTGACTTTCGTCGGTCAGAATGTCGGCGCGGGCAAATACGAAAGAATCAAAAAAATTGTCTTTGAGTGTGTAATTATAGTTTCCATAATCGGGCTTACAATGGGTATATCGGCATACATCTTCGGAGACGCGCTGCTCTCGATCTACGCGCCCTCAAACGCAGATGTAAGAGCGGCGGGGCTTGTCAGACTCAGCATAATAAGTACGACATACTTTTTGTGCGGTCTTATGGACGTAGGCTGCGGCACGCTCCGCGGCATGGGAAAATCGACTTTACCTATGCTCATTTCTCTCATCGGTTCATGCGTATTCAGAATTTTCTGGATATACACAATATGCAAGCTGTTCCCCGGAAATATACGCGTGCTGTATTATTCATATCCGGTTTCATGGATACTGACGGCCGGAACTCATTTCCTGGCAAGCCGTATGGTATACAAAAAAATGATTGCAGAGAGAGCACAGCAGAAGTCTGTTCTATAAATCAGCTTGTTTACGGTCTTATTTTTAGGTAATAATGTCCAAAAAAATTTATTCAAAAGAAAAAATTTCGCTTTTATATCACTTGATAAATTTTCATGAATGTGGTACACTATAATATGGTAAAAATTATAACGCAGCGCATATGTACCCCGACTTTTTGACGGCGGGCTCTATGCCTGACTTTCAGCTCCAGTTTAATATACCGCTGAAAGTCGGCAACGCGCTTATTCAAGTGTTCGCAAGTTTGTCTGTAAACAAGCTTCCGAATTACTTGCCGCGCTTTAAAGGGCGCATGAATAAATATTTTTCGGAAGTTCAATATTCAATAATATACCAAAAAAGATGAAAGGCGGAATTAAAATGACCTACAATAAAAAATCAAT
>CASEEB010000082.1 GCA_949286815.1 uncultured Eubacteriales bacterium
TTCAAGATGGATTTCAAAAAAATAAAAATATTCATTTTTTGAAAGCGAAGACGCATATGAAACTAATAACGAGAACAGAGTATCTAAACAGGATCATCGAATTAAATCAAACTCCGGACATTAAAATTATTACTGGTATCCGCCGGTCGGGAAAATCAGAATTGATGAGGGCATACATTGAGTATCTGAAAGGTCATTTTGAAAACATCAATATCATTTTTATTGACTTTATGGATATGGCCTATGAAAATCTCAAAGAATATCATTCGTTTCATGCGTATGTAGAAGAACATTATCAAGCAGGAAAAACAAACTATCTTTTTGTGGATGAAGTTCAAATGTGTCCGCGTTTTGAGCTGGCGGTCAACAGCCTTTACTCGAAGCGGAAATATGATATTTATATTACAGGCTCCAATGCATTTTTGCTGAGTGCGGATCTGGCAACTCTATTTACCGGACGTTATATCGAGATTCATGTGTTTCCCTTCAGTTTTCGGGAATACTGCCGGTATTATGATGAAACAGATGATAAAGAGAATTTGTTTGAGGCTTATTCCATAAGGGGGGGATTGTCAGGCTCTTACGTTTATAAAACAGAAGCAGACAGAATCCGCTATATCAAAGAGGTCTACGAAACGATTGTTACAAGAGATCTTGTGCAGAAGTATTCACTGCCGGACACATTGGTTTTACAGCGGTTAAGCGAGTTTCTTATGGACAATATCAGCAATCTGACTTCTCCGAATAAGGTCAGCCAGCTCCTTACAGCGAATAAGACAATCACCAATCACGTAACTGTTGGCAAATATATCAAGTATTTGTGTAACGCTTTTGTCTTTTACGATATCAAACGATATGATATTCGCGGAAAGAAATATTTAGAAAGTTCTGAAAAATTTTATCTGTGTGATACAGGTATCCGATATGCGATTCTTGGGAGCAGAAATATGGATTACGGCAGAGTATATGAGAACCTGGTTTGTATCGAATTGCTCCGCAGGGAATATGATGTATACGTGGGAAAGCTGTATCAAAAGGAAATCGATTTTATAGCACAAAAAGGAGACGAAAAAATTTATATTCAGGTCAGTGACAATATTTCAGATCCGAAAACGCTTGAAAGGGAGAGCCAGCCGTTACTGCAAATTCGGGATGCTTATCCCAAAATGATCATTGCCCGGACACGGCATCCGAAATATAGCTACGAGGGAATTGAAATTTATGATATTGCCGACTGGCTATTGCAGGAATAAAAAATGGTGCGCAATAAACATAAAAAGCTACTTTATGCGCAAAAATTAAAAGTAGAAAAAAGGTGATCCTCTTTCCTGTTTCGAAAACCGAATCGGAAAGAGGGTCACCTTTGTATTTATGTTCCCGTCAACTGAGAATGCCCTTCTCTTAGTACGCCTTGCCCCAGTAAACCATGGCCTTCGCCGGTTTTCCGCAGCAGACGCAGACGTCGGAAAGCTTCTCCTGCTTGAACGGCATGCAGCGGGCCGTAGCGGTGGTGTCTTCCTTAACCTT
>CASEEB010000083.1 GCA_949286815.1 uncultured Eubacteriales bacterium
CAACGAAAAGCTTACGCGTGATTCCGCGGTCGATAATTCCGAATACAAGGAAATGAAGGTGGTCAAATGCCCGCATTGCGGCGCGGAAGTCGTAGTAAACGACGACACTGCCGTCTGTGATTTCTGCGGCAGCCCGTTGACCGAAAAATCCTAAAATTAGCGGAGGCACACCGATGCAAGGCGTACCGAGAACCTGAAGAAGAGACAACAATATCAAGAAACGATATTACTCTTTCTCAATTAATGGATTTTACATATTATTTCGGGAATCGCTGCCTTGAGGTTTATGTCAGGAAGCAAATGTATTACATCTGTAAACAATTTTATTTTAAATAAAAAAAGGAGATTAGTTCATGACAATACCGCAAATCAAAAATTATACTGAAAAAGAGGGTACCACACTCTTACCCGAAAAATTTTCGATATGTCCGCAACTGTCCGCAGACAGCGATATTTTCTATCAATATGTCAGAAAATATAAGCCGAACGCCCGCTTATCCAAAGCTGAGGGAAAAGTAATTTACGACAATACCCTCGAAGCTGAAGAATACAGGATAACGGTGTCGGACAGCGTTACAATATACGCGTCGGGCAACATCTCGCTTAATCACGCTTTCGCGTCGCTTGTTCAGCTTACAGACAGTGACGGCGCGCTGAAAAAATGTGAGATAAGCGACAAGCCCGATTTTCCGTACCGTTCATTTATGGTGGATGTGGGACGCCAGACTCATCCGATAAAATACATACTCGACTACCTTGACCTGTGCTGGCTGTATAAGCTTTCGTGCATACAGCTTCACCTGTCTGACGACCCCGGAGTAGCCGTTCCGATTAAATCCTTCCCCAATCTTGCAACTGAGGGCAGAGCGTATACCCCCGATGAAATAAGACAGATAAATCTGTATGCCAAGGAAAGAGGCATTTCAATCGTTCCAGAACTTGAAGTTCCCGGGCACGCGGAACAGTTTATGAAAAAATACCCCGAGATCTTCGGAAGTCTGAACATCGTTTCGGCGTGTGATGAGGTTTTCGAGGCGCTTTATAAAATTTATGACGATATAATAGAGCTTTTCCCCTACTCAGAATATATACACATAGGCGGAGACGAGGCCTCGATAGGAGAATGGCAAAACTGCGAAAGAACACAGCAGTACATGAAAGCGAACAATATTTCCTCAATTGACGAAATGTACGCGGAGTTTGTCAGAAAAGTGACCGACTATATTCTCAGCAAGGGCAAAACTCCCATTGTCTGGGAAGGATTCGGAAAGGAATACAACGACAGAATAGACAAAAGAGTAATTGTGGTATCGTGGGAAAACTATTATCAGACCACCATGGACCTCGCGAAAGCCGGATTTACCCTTATAAACTGCTCATGGCAGCCGCTGTATATCGTAACTCCCATAAAGTATTGGGAATCCAAGGATATCCTTGAAAAATGGAATATTTACAATTGGCAGCACTGGTGGGATAAATCCAAAGCATACGGAGATATCGGCATAACCGTCAAGGAAACCGACGTAAATCTTCTCGGCGCTCAGCTCTGCGCTTGGGGAAACGAGCTTGCCTCATATGAGGACTATGAAAAAGGCTGTAAGGAAGAATACGACCTTGTCAAAGACAGACTCCCCGCCCTCGCCGAAAAATCATGGAACAAGGACAGCAAAATGACAGACAAGGAGTACAAAGATATTTTGCTTTAACCGCAACTCCTAACCTTCATTAAAACTCTTTTTTATGTCCCCTTGAGAAACTATCTGAAAAATTATCGGAATAGCCTCAAGGGGACTGCTTTTCACATTGATTTTTAATACATTTGTTATATTGACAAAGCTTCGCCGAAGTTGTATAATATCTCATTGTGAACGGCACTCATATACTGCCTTTCACCTAAAAACCGGACGACAACGCCGGTATGTTAAATTCTCAAACAGTTAAAGAAAGGCAAATATATGAACCATATCACCGCGGCGAAGACCCATTATCCACACACATTATCCCGTTTTGTATCCAAAAACGCGGTATTGCTTATAGCCGCAGCGGCGGCAATTATTACATCTGTAATCGTACCGCCCGATAAAGAATATTTTGACTATATAGATTACAAGACGCTTACCTGCCTGTTCTGTACGCTTGCCGTAGTCTGCGCATTGAAAAATATAGGATTTTTCACTTTTCTGGCGCACAAGATAATTTCACTTACGGGAAATATTAAAATATCGGTATTGGCACTTGTCTACATAACATTTATCGGCTCAATGCTGATAGCCAACGACATGGCTCTGCTGACCTTTCTGCCGTTGGGATATTTTGTCCTCAAAGATACGGGTAAGACAAATTACATGGCTTTTACTTTCATAATGCAGAATATAGCCGCAAATCTCGGAGGTATGCTGACGCCTTTCGGAAATCCTCAGAATCTTTACCTGTACTCATACTTCAATATTCCCACCGGTGAATTTACCTTGATAATGCTTCCCCTTTTTATTTTATCGGTGGCGCTTATCACCGTAATATGCCTGATATTCGTAAAGTACGAAAAAATCGAAGCCATAAAATTTGACGGCGAAAAACTTCCCGTCAAAAGAACTCTTCTATATGTTGCTCTTTTCATATACTCAATAATTATAGTTTTTCGCGTTGTTCCGTTCTGGACAGGACTTGTAATAATTCCGGCAATATTGATTTTTGCCGATCGGAAAGCGCTGCGCGAGGTGGACTATTCCCTTTTGCTTACATTTATATGCTTCTTCATTTTCGCGGGGAATATGTCACGCATAGACGCGGTCAGAAATTTCATGTCATTTATACTCGATAAAGATACTTTGATTTTTTCTGTTCTGACCTGCCAAATCATAAGCAACGTTCCCTCCGCGGTGTTGCTCTCGCATTTTACCCGGAATTACAGCGCCCTGCTTATGGGCGTAAACATAGGAGGAGCCGGAACTCTTATCGCATCGCTCGCAAGCCTTATTACGTTCAGGGAATATACCTCGCACAATCCCGGATGCGCGGGTAAATATATTAAACTTTTTTCCGCGCTGAATTTTCTGTTTGTTATAGTGCTTGCGGTTTTTGCGGAAATTTTTCTGATTTAAAAACAAACTTATACCATACCAAAATTCGCCGTAAAATATACACGTTGTTTGGTCTTACGCGCGACGCCGCAAAAACAAAGCTTCACAAAAGAATAATCCTTAGAAATCCTATTAAGAAAGGAAAGGTCAATTATGAAAAAACTTGTGCTCTTGGGAGACAGCATCCGTATGCTTGGTTACGGCAATAAAGTTGCCGATGAACTCCGGAACGAATTTATAACCTGGCAGCCTGATGACAACTGCAGATTTGCTAAATACACTTTGCGTATGCTTTTTGACTATAAAGAAAACATTTCGGGCGCTGATATCATACATTTCAATTGCGGACTGTGGGATATGTGCGACCTTTTCGGGGACGGTCCGTTCACCGAGATAGATGAATATTGCGGTACAATGCAAAGAATCGCGAAAATTTTGCAAAATTACGCCAAGCGCGTAATATTTTCAACATCTACCCCGCCCCGCCCCGAAAAAACCGATCACAGCATTGACAGAATAATCCGATACAATGAAAAAATCAGTAAAATCCTTTCAAATCAAGGCGTTATTATAAACGACCTGTTCTCGGTCGTTTATCCTCATGTCGAGGAATATGTCCGGGACGATGACCTGATACACCTCACCAATGCGGGAATTTCGGCTTGTGCGTCAAGTATCGTTAAGGCAATCAGAGCGGCTTCCGATACCATGTAATCATACAGAAGAAAACATAAATGACCGGCTAAAATGTTGACGTAAGAACATTTTAGCCGGTCTCTCTTTTTTATGAATTATTGTAGTCTGTATGGTACTGTCAATAGTTTTTTGTAAATTTGTCTCTGAAAAATTGGCGGGAAAGACTTCTGCCGCTGCATTGCACAACAGCTCATTCAGCGTTTCCTCCACACTTTCTATTTGTGTTATTTTTGTTTTTGCGAAAAATATTATATCTTATCCTTGAGTTTCGCTTGCAATTGTTGCACCCCGTTTTACAAATGCGACATTTCGGTTTGCTATTAAACTTTTTTTCAATTTCAGACTCACTTCTATTGTAACACTACAACTGTATCAATATAAAATTTAAAAACGGTATTGACAAATTAATAACATTATGGTATAATAATACTCACATCAGTTAGCGCAACGACTTACAGAAGCATATTCATATTTGATTATCCGGAGGGATATCGAAGCGGTCATAACGAGGCGGTATTGAAAATTTGCGAGCGATGCAGACGCAAAAATCGGGAAAAGCCTTGCAACACCTGACTTTTTCGGTACTCCGAAAGCAGCATAAAAGCGCATTTCTAAAAGAATTTCTAAAACAATTGAATATCAGATGATTTCTGTCAAAAGACAGTTTCATAAATGGAGAGGTATCGAAGCGGTCATAACGAGGCGGTCTTGAAAAACTATCGTTCTGATCACAGCAAACTCCCCAAAACCCTTGATTTTATTGGGCTTTTCGCACTTTTTCTTGCACTTTGCGAGATGGGCATCTCGCAGTTTTCTCGCAATTTTCTCAATTTCATACTTTGGTATTTGCTGACCTTACGGTCAGTTTGATACACGGAGAGTTATCGAAGCGGTCATAACGAGGCGGTCTTGAAAACCGTTTGCCGGCAACGGCGCGTGAGTTCGAATCTCACACTCTCCGCCACTTTGGGGTCAGGATGGCAGTCCTGACCCTATTTTTTGCTTATACGGCTTCTTCTGATGACAGAACCTTGTCGATGATTTTGGCACTCTCTCGCTTGCTTTCGCTGTCCACGTGCGCATAAATATTTGCCGTGGTACTGATATTGCTATGGCCAAGCCATTCCTGAATCTCTTTCATGGAAATATCGTTTGCCAGCATCAGCGAGGC
>CASEEB010000084.1 GCA_949286815.1 uncultured Eubacteriales bacterium
TTATAAACATGATTAGATTTGACTTCTTTGACGCGTCTCTTAAAGGCGATTCCATGTATGTAAGTTCAATAAGGTTGGTTGAGAAATAAATCATTAGGCGGAAAGGATTTTGTGATTTATGGCTGAATTGAGAGTTAATCCCACCAAGATGGAGCTTAAAAAACTTCAATTGAGATATAATACCGCGCGGCGTGGACATAAATTGCTTAAAGACAAAAGAGATGAACTGATGCGTCAATTTATTGAAGTTGTGAGAGAATATAAGCTGCTCAGAACCCGTGTGGAAGAGGCGTTCGGCGGTGTTTATGAAAGCTTTTCCGCGGCGGAAGCGCTTACGGGTTCAAAAATGCTTCAGGAGGCTTTGATTCTGCCCAAAAAAGAGGGAACTTTGCATGTGGATTATAGAGACATTATGAGCGTTACTGTTCCCGTGTTTAATTTTGACCTGATGGGAGAAAACGGAGCGGAAAGTTATAATTACGGTTTTGCCTTTACTTCCGGAGAGCTTGATTCCTCTCTTGCGAAATTGTCCGGCGTCCTGAAGGATATGGTGATGCTTGCGCAATATGAAAAAACCGCGCAGATGTTGGCGGAAGAAATTGAAAGAACCCGCCGCAGGGTAAATGCTCTTGAATATATAATGATGCCCCGATATCTTGAAGCCATAAGGCGGATAAAGACAAAGCTTGAGGAAAACGAAAGAGGGAATATCACGCGTCTGATGAAGGTTAAAGATATTATGCTTGAAAAACGCTACGGACAGACAAGTGAGCAGGGATGACAGGCGCGTTTTTATATTGACATTATATATTGTCGTAAGAGGATATAAAACAGTTTGGGCTGTCTCCGATGCATGATAGTTGCATCGGAGACAGCCGTCTTTTTATGACAGTATGAGATAAACTTAGCTGCCGAAGTTGCTTATAGGTACATGAATCATCAGTTTTTGAACAATTCGGCTCTTTTCCTGAAATATATATAATTTAAAATAATCATTACCGCTCCGCCTATAACAGAAGATACAAGAGCTGTGATATCGCCTTTGGATAAAGTCAGGATAAGATCGCCATGTGTAATTGTTGTTTCCGTAATAATTATATTTCCCAGGATATAGTATATAATATTTGCCGCTATAACCGTTATGTATATCGAATACAAAAGGCGGGGACCTGCTGTTTTCATATGCGCGAGCGCCTGTCTTGTGAAAATACTAAGAGCAGCTAAGCCAAGCGAAAGAACTCCGTAGACTATATTGGTTATTTCCATCATAGGATATACTTCATAGATAATATCCACATATTCGTCATAAGAAAAGCCGAAGAAGTAACTTATCGAATATAATATATTTAATACGGCATTTGCAAAAAGCATGAAGTAAATAAGAAATTTGTACCATTTCATAGGATAGGTTTTCTTCGGCAGGTCAGTCTCATCAAACTTTATTTCGGTTTTTTCTTCCCCTGTCTCTTCCATATTCGCCTGACAGTTGGGGCAAACCTTCATCCAATCATCTACGGGGCTTCCGCAATTTTTACAAATCATATCGGTTCTCCTATTAATATGGATTTTTAAATGAACGGAACAAGTACTGTTCCGTATTCATTTTAAAAAAATTGTGTTGTCATGTTTCCGATAATTTAATGCTTATTTGACAATTTTGTTTCGCTTATAACACTTATTCAGGGACACGGTTATACATGCTATAACTGCCATGAGAAGAACTGACGGGATATCGGCGGACGATTTGCACCCGGATTTATCGTCGGATATATCCGATTCACCTTCATTTGTGCCGGTTTCTGTTGTGTTTGTTTCATTCGGCGTGCTGTCTGATTCAACCGATGTTTTCCCCGCGTTTTCGGATGTGCTTATATAGCTGAATTTAAACCGCGCGCCCGGCGCGACATCTCCCGAAATGTAGAAGTCGAGTATATCTCCGCTGAAAGTGCTGTATTTATATTCGCCGTCCGTAAGCACTCCGGTGTCGGATTCATCGTGCACATTGTCTGTCCATGAAAAGTTAATCGTAAAATCGTAACCCTCAAGCGAAAGCATTGATTTCGGAATCTTTATCTGCATATATTTACCGGAGGTCTCATAATCAACCTCTCCCACAAGCTCGCTTTGATATCCGTCTCCGGTGAATTTTTCAAGATACGCCTTGGTTTCGGTGGGCGAGGTTTTGTTTACAACATAGTCGAAGCTTTCCCAGCCCTGATTTTGCTGGTCGGAGTCGATGTAAAGCACCATCCAGAGCTTGTCGGTGTAAGGGGTTATATCCTCATTGCACTCGACAAGAAAATACAGATTGTCATCGTCTCTTGCCACCTTCGCGCCTATGATGTCATTTCTGCCCGAATATTCGGAATATGTAAGAGTACCGTATCCTTTCGCGTTGTCACGGTCGCCGGTGTTTCCTATATATGCGGCGTAGTAGGGTTCGACCGAGTTCCATTGCTCGACATTTCCGCTTATATCGATTGTCTTTGCCGCGTTAGGCTCCGGAATCGGATTACAGCCCTTGTATTTGCGGACATAGTTTACAAAAAGATAATAATAGTGGTCTTTAAGGTCGCCCTTTGAAGGCTCAAGGTCTCTCGAATACTCGTCGTTGCACTGGTCGGGAAACGCGTTGTTTACTACCGCTCCCGCTCCCGCGTCCGGCCAGGTCTCATACCGTCCCGCTATCCATTCGTTCCAACCGGTAACAAAGACGACTTCGGGATTGACCTTGAGCGCGTAATCAAACTGTTCGGTGAAATTATATCCGTAAAGCTTGGCGTTTTCTTCCGTATGGTAACCTGTTGAGGAGTATGATCTGCCTATGACGTATCTGCCGTTCATGGCGGTTATCTGATGCGTTCTGTAGTTGTGGTTTATCGCCACTCCTACGGTTATCTGTTCGGGGTTGTTGTTCCGTTTATCTCTCGGACTCGCGTAATAGACGGCCTGCGGATATGTGGACAGCCAGCCCCAGTTTTTGGGTGAGGGGTTCTGATTTATGTATCCGGCGTAATTCTCGCGGAAAGTGAAGAAATTTAAAATTTCCTTTTCGACATTGCTTGTGCTGCTAAGATTGGAGGAATGCGCCATAATCAATGGCTTTCCGTCAAAATAGAACCAGAGATTTTGATATTTGTCTTCCCTGAATATGTCAAGGTATAGTTCTTTAAGCTGTGTTTTTGACTCTTCACCGGCTGAAAACGGCAGCATGAAAGAAATTTTTGGTGTCAGAACGCCGTCTTCCATTGCTTGCGTCCAGGTTTCGTACATTGCAAGATATGAGGTTCTCCAGGTGAAGGTGCCGTTTGTGTTGTCGGTAAACACAACGTCAACCCCGGCGTTTGCCAGAAGCTCCGCCTGACGGCGAAGCACCCATGCGTCGTCGGTTTTGTAATATCCGTATATCGGCTCATTCCAGAAGTGCGCCACCTGTCCGACCTCAGGCCAGAGCTCAAAATCGTAATCGTTGAGCGCCTCGGGGTATTTGTCAAGAAATTCCTGATTGTTGAAGGGCGGCTTGTCGCCCTGACCTTCATGCCATGACCAGTAGAACAGCGCCAGTGTTTTGTCCTCTTTGGGACCTCCGACATCCTCATATGTAAGCGAAGTTCTTCCAAGCCCGTCGGTAAATACCCATGTGTCGGGCATTACCTTATGTGTGAATATCAGACTGTCCGAGGGAATTTCATACTCGGGAGGAGTGGTATGATTGCCGTCTATCGGGTCTTTTGACGCTTCACACTGAGTAAAATATTGGTCGAGCTCTTCAGTAAAAGTAATTTTTACGACCGGTGTTGGCGTCAGATCATGACTCAGCTCCGAGCCGTCCTTGTAAACAAATCCCGTAAATTCGGTGACTGTGTTCTTGCTCCATAAGGCGACGGAGTTTATGGGGTCTTTTACAACTATCAGGTACTCGCCGGCGGGGAGCGGATCAAATTCAAGTCCGGCATACGCGTTGTCGGCTACCGGAACATCCTTCGCGGAGGCGAGCGCAGTCTGAGAAACGGTTGTATCGTAATCCTGATTCCAGCCGTAGATCTCAAAAGTCACCTTTCTGTCGGTTCCCGTATATGTCGCGAGGAAGAACTTGAAAGAGGTAAAAGAACCGTTCATCTTTAATCTTATACCTATTGGTGAACTCAGTTCAACGGCGGAGTTGCTTTCGTTGCTCTGACATATGTCAACTTCGCGCGACGCGGCGTTTACGGTAAGATATACGCAAAACAGTGTACATATGCAAAATATTGCGAGTATTGACAGAATAAGCTTGCGTTTGTTCATAACCGATTAATTCCTTTCTGTGGCATTGATTTTTCAGATTGCATAAATATGAGTAGAATCATATTGATTATTATGTACAGATTATATCATGCTAAGAATAAAAAGTCAATAGCAATTCAACAAATAATCACACAATAAACACATAAAATTTACACCGGATATTTATGGCGTATCTTGAAAAAAATAAAAAATTTAATATAATTTACTTATAAAGAAAAATTTTTAATGACGAGGATACTGAAATGTTTCGTAACGCAGAACAAATATTGTCCGAAGGTGTCAATGAAAAAGCGTTTCCGTCCGCCGCATACGCGGTGGGGTGCAAAAATGAGGTCTATCTGAAAGGAGTTGTGGGTAACAGACAGGAGTTTCCGACAAAAATCAAGGCGGATATTGACACACTGTACGATATGGCGTCTCTTACAAAGATTGTATGCACGACAATGATTGCTTTGAAGTTCATCGAGAGCGGTAAACTATTACTTACAGATACTCTTGACAAATATTATGATATGACCGGCGCGCCCGATTATCGGGCAGGCGTGACCGTAAAGCAACTTATGACCCACACCTCGGGGATTACTCCGCATATAGCGCTTTCAAAATACGTCGATGACCCTTGCGGTAAAGATGAGGTAATAATCAAATCCGACCCCGTGTGCAGACCGGGAGAGCAGGTATATTACTCATGTATGGGATATATGCTGCTTACCGGTATACTTGAGAAGATATCCGGTAAAGGACTTGATGAACTGGCGTGTGAGTATGTGTTCGGTCCTTTGAAAATGGAAAGGAGCGGATTCAATCCCAAAGAGGAAAATGTGGCTGCCACGGAATTTTCGCAAGTGCGAAACACTTATATTAAGGGAAAGGTGCATGACGAAAACGCTTATTTTCTCGGGGGAGTTTCGGGAAACGCAGGACTTTTTTCCTGTGTGTCGGACATGATAAATTATGCGCGGATGATTTCATGCCGAGGCGTCTTTGAGGGAAAGCAGTATATATCCTCAAGGATGTTTGACATAGCGGTGCGCAACTTTACTTCGGGAAAGGCTGAGGCGCGCGGCCTCGGATTTCAGCTGTGCGCGGAGGATATAACTTTTCCGGGAGGAGACCTTTTTTCCGTCGGCAGCTACGGGCATACCGGATTTACGGGCACATCCGTATTTGCGGATAACGAAACCGGACTGTGGATATTGCTTTTGACAAACGCTGTTCACTACGGCAGGGACAAAACCAAGTATTTTTTTTACAGACGAAAGTTTCACAACGCGGTGGTATCCGAATTTTTCAAAAAGCATTATTGAGGTGCGTTTAATATATGAATATACAGATAATTAAACCCACGCCGTCGGACGCCGAGACAATATACCGAATAGAACGCGCGTGTTTTCCGAAACAAGAGGCGGCAAGTCCGGAACAATTCAAAGACCGGCTGAATATTTTTCCCGACGGTTTTTTTATAGCGGTTGACACAGACCGAAAGGCAGAGGAAGCCGACGGAAGATTAAACGGTGTCGCTGTCGGTTTTATCGACGGCGCCTGCGTCAACAGTGACAGAATACGCGATGAGATGTTTGAAAACGCAAGCCTGCATGACCCTTTAGGCAAATGGGCGGCGGTTTACGGACT
>CASEEB010000085.1 GCA_949286815.1 uncultured Eubacteriales bacterium
TTGAATTATCGCCATACCCTCTCAGCATAAGCGCGGAATACGAAAACGACGACCCCGTATTCTACCCCGGCAAACCTTGTCCGGCGAAAATAAAATTCGAGAACATTTCCCAAACTACGGTAAACGCGGAAGTTTCGGTAAGCGGAGCGGGAATCTCGGACAGTTTTTCGCTTTCCGTAGCTCCTCATGAGTGTAAATATAAAGAAATTTCGGTTTCATGCGATCCGAAAGAAAAGAGCATATTCGACAAAAATCTGATTACGGTATCTGCCGATACGTGCGGCAAAACCCAGGTCTTTACTTTCGGAGCCGTCGGCGCGACTCCTTGGAAAGCGATAGGTCCGATATGGCGCACAGACCCGATATGCACAACAGAACTTCTGCAAAAATCAGACCTTAAATACTGGAACATTGTATCGTCGGTAAAATACGACGGGGACATGACAGATGTGGTACGCAGATTCCACCTCAACTTTGCCGCCGACACCGACACCGAATACATGACGTTTGACGAGTGCTTTACACCCTTTGACGAAAACGCAAACACCAAATATGAGGAAAGTGTGTTTTATCAAAGAGAAGACAGTTTCCGCATGGACGATATCTGCTCATTCTACGGTCCTTCGGTAATATATCTGGCAAGAGAACTGATTTCCCCCGAAGATATGACGGTCTGCGCTCAGGTAGGACACAGCTCGCCCTTCTCGCTTCTGATAAACGGTGAACTTATCGCGCGGAGGGATGAGTGCGACACGTGGAACGCCGAGAATGTGCACATACAGAACATAAAGCTTAAAAAAGGCATAAACAGAATACTTTTCAGGCTGACAAGAGTAAACGCGGACGCAAAATATAACCTCATTTTCTCCAAAGAGCCCACCTGCTCCGAGCATTATGTCTGCTTTGGCTCAGTGCTTCCCGAACATTTCGGCAAATGATTCTTCAGACGCGACGCGCGCACGCATTTCCCGGTACATTATTTAAAAGTAAAAAAATACCGTGGAATAAGAATATCCAAATATCTTAAACGCTCGAAAGGATATATATTAAATGAAAACCAAAAATCTTCATCTTATATGTAACGCGCACATAGACCCCGTCTGGCAATGGGAATGGGAAGAAGGCGCCGCTGAGACTGTATCGACCTTCCGCACCGCGGCGGAGCTGTGCGAGGAATTCAAGGGATTTGTTTTCTGCCATAATGAAGCCCTGCTTTACAAATGGATAGACGAGTACGAGCCTGAGCTATCCGACAAAATCAAAAATCTTGTCGAGAAAAAATCATGGCACATCATGGGAGGGTGGCATCTTCAGCCTGACTGCAATATGCCCTCCGGCGAGGCGCTTATCAGACAGATACTGTCAGGCAGAAAATACTTTTCGGAAAAATACGGTATTTCGCCGTCTGTAACCATCAATTTCGACTCCTTCGGACATTCGAGAGGACTTGTTCAGATAGTGACAAAAACCGGATACGACTCATATATGTGCTGCCGTCCGAGCGACTGGTGGATAAGTCTTCCGTCGGACACGTTCATATGGAAAGGATACGACGGCTCTGAGGTGACTGTGCGCAAGCTTGACGCGTACAACACCCCTCTCGGACACGCGCAGGATAAAATCAGAGCCTGCGCGGATAAACTGCTCAACGATGAAAACAAGTCAGTTGACTGTTGTCTGTGGGGCGTCGGAGACCATGGCGGAGGTCCCTCCAGAAAAGACATTGCGGATATAAACAAACTTATTGACGAATATCGGGAAAAGGGCGTAAATATAATCCACTCAACACCAAGGGCATACTTTGACGAGCTCAAAAGTCAAAATACAGAACTGCCGGTATATGAGGGAGACCTCAATAACTGTATGCCCGGCTGTCTTACAAGTCAGGTTCGGGTAAAGCAAAAATACCGTGAACTTGAAAACATGTATTTTGCCGGCGAAAAAATGTGCGTCTGCGCCAGCCTGTACTGTGGAGTCACATACCCCTCAAAGGAGCTTGAGGACGCCTTATACGACATGCTTACGGTGCAGTTTCACGATGCTTTGCCCGGCTCCTCGATTCAGGGTGTGGAGGAAATGGCGGTAAGAATGGCAGACCACGGCATAGAGATAATGTCAAGACTGAAAGCGAAAGCTTTCTTTGCCATGGCGACCTCTCAGCCCAAAGCCAAAGAGGGAGAGTTGCCGATAATGGTATTCAATCCGCATCCGTATCCCGTTGAGGGAGATTTTGAGTGCGAATTCATGCTTGCCGACCAGAACTGGAGCGAAAGCTTCAACATGCCCGTCATCTCCGAAAACGGAAATATTATTCCCTCTCAGCCCGAAAAGGAAGCTTCAAATATTCCGATAGACTGGAGAAAAAGAGTTGTATTTCACGCGAAACTCAAACCCATGTCGATGAATCGGTTTGAATGTACCTTCAGGCTGCTTGACAAAAAGCCGTCCGCTGCGGCTGTCGATGGAAACGATAAATACATTACCGTAGACAATAAATCGATGAAAGTCAAAATAAGCAAAGAGAGCGGACTTTGCGAAAGCATTGTATATAAAGACAAAGAATATCTCAAAGGCGGCATAACGCTCGACGTCATGAAGGACAACATCGACCCTTGGGGAATGACGCAAAAAGCGTGGCGCGAAAAGATCGGAGAATTTACTCTGCTTTCCGAGCACCTTGGCAGCGTTGTTTCGGATTTGCCGAATACAATCCCTTCTGTGAGGATAGTAGAGGACGGAGACGTCAGAACAGTAGTCGAATCGGTATTGGGCTACGGGATGTCCGCCGCCATAATCAGGTATAAAATATCAAAAATTCTGCCCGAAATCGGTCTTGAGATACGTATCTTCAACAATGAAAAATCGAAAATGATAAAGCTGTCTTTACCTCACAATATTGCCGACCCGAAGGCATCCGCCGAGGTCGTGTACGGAGAAGAAAGACTGAAAGAGGACGGGAGCGAGCAGCCACAGCAAAAATATCTGAAGATCTGCGGAAGCGACGGTGAAATGGCAATACTGAACAGGGGCATATACGGTTATTCATACGAAAACAACACAGCCGCTCTCACGCTTTTGCGCTCACCCTGCTATACCGCTCACCCTCTGGGAGACAGAAAAACAGTACCCGATGACCGCTACACTCCCCATATCGACCAGGGTGAAAGAATATTCCACATTCAACTGAAATTCGGAGACTGCGCGAACGCGGCTAAAGACGCGCTGACATTCAACGAAACACCCATGGTGCTCTCATTCTTCCCCTCCGGTAAAGCAGTTCAAAACAAGACAGATCCCCCGACGCTCAGCGGCGGAAATATCATAATGTCCGCGCTTTACAGACCTGACGGGAAAAATGAGATTATAACAAGACTTTTCAATCCGAATAATAAACCCGACTCAACCTCGCTTGAGTGGGCAAACAATACTTACCGGATAGATTTTTCGAGCTTTGAGGTAAAGACTTTCCGTCTGCTTGAAGACAAAATAGAAGAGTGCGCGGTAACCGACGTAATTTAAGGAGGATTTCTTTTGAACATCAACAACGATTCAAACAATAAAGACCAGAATAGCACCGGAAGTTTCATCAGAAACATTTTTTCAAAGCCGTTCAGATATTCGACCGATATGTTCGTGAGGACATTTATATGCTCTTATTTTATAGTGAGTACGGTCAATCTGCTTATTCACGCCAATGATGAGACAGATTATAATAAACTTGATTTTCTGCAGAAAGACGCCTCCGGCGCGGACTTTCTTCTGCACTGCCTGTTTATTCTCGGCGTAATGCTCCTGCTTACGGCGCTTGAATATTTTCTTCCGAAATGGAAGACAACGCCTCACCTGATGGTGACATTTGCCCTGCTTATGTCGTTTATCCTGCTTTTACGCTGTGAAAGCTCGGTGTATTACATGTACTTTGCCGTACTGTTTATATGCGCGATGGTCATTCTGTACTCAACCGACAAGGAATGTTTTTCCTTTATAAAATCAGACTTTCATTCCGCTTATATGTGGACGGCGGTCGGTTTCTTTGCGTTGGTGTTCGGATTTTTTGTCACGGCGATAGGTGTTTACAGATACCTGTCCTACAGCACGCCTAATTTTGATTTCGGAATTTTCTGCAACATGTTTTACAACATGAAAGAAACGGGGCTTCCGAATTCAACAAGCGAGAGGGATATGCTGCTCTCGCACTTCGCGGTGCATTTCTCTCCGGTATATTACTTAATGCTTCCCTTTTACTTTATCTTTCCCTCTCCGTCAACTCTACAGGTTTTGCAGGCGGTCGTACTTTATTCCGGCATTATACCTCTCGTGCTCACCGCGAGAAAGCTCGGACTGTCAAAAAAGCTCACCGTGACAGTCTCAGCCGTATATGCCGCATATCCCGCGCTTAGCGCCGGATGCTTTTACGACCTGCATGAAAACTGTTTCCTTGTCCCGCTGCTTTTGTGGACCTTTTACTTCTTTGAAAAAGAAAAATACATTCCGATGGCTGTCTTTGCCCTGCTTACGCTGACAGTAAAAGAAGACGCTTTTATCTACCTTGTGTTCTTTTCGTTTTATGTTATCTTTTCAAGGAAAAAATGGAAAATCGGTCTGCCGATGCTCTGTCTGTCGGTTATATACTTTGTAATAGTATCTTACTTCATGCAAAAATACGGCACGGGCATCATGTCCGGACGTTTCGGCAATCTTATCTTTGACAGCGAGGACGGACTCATAGGAGCGCTGAAAACACTGCTTCTCAATCCGGGTTACGTATTGACGCAGATATTCACCACCTCAGACGGAAATACGGATAAATTGCTCTATCTTTTGCAGCTGTTTCTGCCCCTTGCGTTTCTTCCGTTTGCCACAAAGAAAGTTTCAAGATTCATACTCATATGTCCGGTGCTTCTGAACATCCTTACAATGTATGTGTATCAGCCGAATATAAACTTCCAATACAGCTTCGGTATAACGGCTTTTCTGTTCTATGTCACAATGCTCAATCTCTCGGAACTTCCGCATTTTTCAAAGAAATACATGATACAGGTTGGCGCCGCGGCTTCGGTGCTCCTGTTTACCGTGGTGGTAATTCCGAAATTTACGCATTATGCCGGTATGTACACGTCAAACAAGGCAATTTACGAGAAAATGGACTACGCGCTTGAAGAAGTGCTTCCCGAAGACGCGTCTGTGACCTGTTCCACATTTCTGCTCGCGCATATTGCGGACAGAGACGTGATATACGAAGTCGGATATCACACGGAAAACGGTCAATACAAGACGGATACCGAATTTGTGGTACTGGACATGAGATCGGGTTACAGAAGCTCAAGTCTTAAGCAAGCCGAATATTTCATTTCAAAAGGCTACGTCGAATTTTACTCGGACGAAGAAACGGTTCTGATTCTCAGAAATGAAAGCATGGGCTGAAA
>CASEEB010000086.1 GCA_949286815.1 uncultured Eubacteriales bacterium
TTGTCAAAATCAAGGTAAAGCATAGACGCTACCGCGTCCACCCTCAGTCCGTCGGCATGATATTTATCCGCCCAATAAACCGCGTTGGAAATCAAAAAGCTCTGTACTTCTTCTCTGCCCAGATCAAACTTTCTGGTTCCCCATCCTCTGTGCTCCTGCCTGTCCAGTCCCTGATATTCGTAAAGCGGCTGACCGTCAAATTCATACAGGCCGAATTCGTCCTTGGGAAAATGCGCGGGAACCCAGTCGAGTATGACACCTATGCCGGCATTATGCATAATATCAATAAAATTCATAAAATCCTTAGGATTTCCGTACCTCGCGGTGGGCGCATAGTAACATCCCACCTGATATCCCCATGAGCCGTCAAAAGGATGTTCCATAACCGGCATAAGCTCAACATGAGTATATCCCATCTGCTTGACGTACGGGGCAAGGTCGTCCGCAAGCTCTTTATAAGTGAGATAGGTTCCGTCTTCATGTCTTTTCCAAGAGCCCAAGTGAATTTCGTAAATATTTATGGGTTGACTGTAAAAACCCGCGCCCGCCGTTTTTTTACGATGGGACATCCACCCGGCGTCGTGCCATTCGTATCCGTTAATGTCATATACGACAGAAGCCGCCATAGGAGGTTTTTCCATATATACACCGTATGGGTCGGATTTGTATATTATGCTGTTTTTATTGTGAAATTTGTACTTATAAATGTCCCCGTCACTTACAAGGCAAGAACTGATTTTTGCCTCCCACACACCTTTTTCCGTAATTCTGTTCATCTCCACGGAGTCCGACCAACCGTTAAAGCTGCCGGTCACATATGCCTTTTCCGCATTCGGAGCCCATGTGCGGAAAATACAGAAGTCTCCTTCGCGATGCATTCCCATATATTCATAAACCCGGCATCCCGTTCCCTGATGAAAGAAATACATATCCGCGGAAAAGTCCCTTTCCGACACAAAAATCCCCCCATTATTAAATATATTACACGCCATTTGTATATGTCTTCAGTATATCATATTTTCCACTTTTTGTCAATATAAGCAGTGTTAAATTTTTATATAATATTTTATAATATTTGAATAATCATCCACTGTTCAATTTACCGTCATCGACTTGACACAATGAAAAATTATGATATAATATAATATAGCGCGATGTAAAAAACAGGTCGTTTTTATAAAAATTTAACATGCACTATTGTCCTGTCGGCTCAAATCAAACTTTATCCCGCCACAGTCGCCGGACTTGCGGACAGACCGCGGAAAGTTAAAGGTATTTAGTTTGAAACAAGCTCAGCGCAACATATATAATGTTATTCTCAGAAAACATTAAAATTATACGGAGGACAGATTTTGATAGAAGTAAAACACATAACAAAAAAATACGGTGACACCCTTGCCGTAAACGACGTAAGCTTTAAAATAAGAAACGGAAAGATTTACGGCTTGCTCGGTCCCAACGGAGCCGGAAAATCCACGACCATGAACATTATCGCCGGCTGTATATCGGCCACAAGCGGAAGCGTAAACATCAACGGATACGACGTTTTTGAGAATCCGCTTGAAGCCAAGAGTCTCATCGGATATCTTCCCGAACAGCCGCCTCTGTATAATGAAATGACTCCCTCCGAATACCTTGAATTTGTGGCGGAAGCCAAAAATGTTCCGTATGAAAAAATCTACAGACAGGTACGCCAGGTCATGGAACTTACAGGCATATATTCCATGAAAGACCGCCTCATTAAAAATTTATCCAAAGGTTATAAGCAGCGTGTGGGTATAGCTCAGGCAATGCTCGGCAATCCCGAAATAATAATTCTGGACGAACCGACAGTAGGGCTTGACCCCAAGCAGATCATTGAAATACGGGAATTGATAAAGAAACTCGGTGAAAGCAAGACCGTAATAGTCTCAAGTCACATTCTTGCCGAGATAAGCGCCGTATGCGACCATGTAATTATAATCTCTCAGGGAAAAGTAGTCGCGGATGATGAGATAAAGGCGCTTGAGGCCGAAGTTTCACCCTTTGACAAGCTGCATCTGTCAATTAAGGGAGACGTAAAGGGCATCAGAGAAGTGCTCGATCGATTTGAAAACATACAAAGCGTCAATATTTACGCCTCCAAAACTCCCGGAGTGATTGAACTGACGCTTTCGGTAACAAAAGAAAAGGACATCAGAGACGATATTTTCTTTGCCATGGCGGAAAGACGCTATGCGGTAATAACAATGGAAAAAGAAGACACAAGCCTTGAAAGCGTGTTCCTCTCTCTCACCTCCGAAACAAAGGGCAATCCCAAACTTTACAGGCAAAGAAAGAAAAAAAGAAAAACGACTGACGATAATTTTTCCGACAACGCGGGTGAAAATGACGCCGGTAATACCGAGTCCGTTCCGGAAATACCGACAGAAGAAAACGATAATCAAAATAACGGTATTGATGACGGCAAAGACAACGCGGACGATACCGGTGATAAGGAGAGTAACTGACTTATGGGCGCAATTTTTCGGCGTGAATTCAAATCCTACATGACCAACATGTACGGAATCGTGTTTATGTTTTTCATCCTGGTTTTTTCGGGCGTATTTTTCTTCATGTACAATCTTATGTATATGATACCTCAGTTTGAGTTTTCCTTGATTGATATTGAAATGATTCTTATCATTGCCGTACCGGTACTTGCGATGCGCTCAATGGCGGAGGACAGGCACAACGGAACAGACAGGTTTTTGCTCTCCCTGCCGCTTAAAATATCGGGTATCGTAATCGGAAAATATTTTGCTATGCTCGCGGTCTTCGCTTTGCCGGTCGCGGTTATGTGTACTTTCCCTCTTATTCTTTCTCTTTTCGGAGAAGTACATTTTCTTACGACATACTCGTCGATTTTCGCGTTTTTCCTGCTCGGCGCCTTTCTTTTGGCTATAAGCATGTATATAAGCTCGCTCACCGACAATCAGATAATTGCCGCGGTGCTGAGCGTAATGGCGATACTTGTACTTTATTTTTCTGATTTTATAGCTTATCTGATTCCCTCAAGCTCTCTTGCGTCGTATATTTCATTTCTTGTAATCGAGATAATTATTGCCGCCGTAGCGTTTGCCGTTTCAAAGAATATAAACGTGGCTCTTATCGTCGCCGCGATACTTATAATTCCTACCTCTTTATGCTATATTTTTCTGTCTTCATCGTTTGAGGGATTGTTTGCGAAAGCAGTGGCTTTCATCTCTCCGTTCACAAGATTCAATTATTTCACTTACGGGATTTTTGACTTGTCGAGTATTATCTATTTTTTGTCCGTAACCGCGTTCTTTATTTTCCTAACCGTACAGTCATTGGATAAAAAACGCTGGGGATAACCGTACCGAATCTTCTCGCGCAAGTTAAAGATTTTGCAGAAAGGAAAAATTTTAAATAAAATGAACAACGACAACAGCAATCCCAACATAAAAAAGAAGCGGAGCCTGAACAGACAGGCTAAAAGCGGCGCGTACTCACTTGCGTTCGCGGCAATTTTGTTGGCGCTTCTTATAGTTGTAAATCTGATAGTGTATAAACTGCCGTCTAATTTTACGGTTTTTGACACTACTCCGAACCGTCAGCTATCCATCACCGAAACGACGGAAAATTTCGTAAAATCAATCGACCAAGATGTGACCATATATTTCATATGCGAAGACTCGGTCACAAATATCGAGCTTGAAACCCTTATCAAACATTATACCGATATAAACTCAAAACTTAAATATGAGGTAATTGACCCGATAAGCAATCCGTCTTTCACTCCAAAATACACGGATACCACGCTTAGCAATTACAGTATAATAATAGAGAGCGACCTGCGTTTTTACGTTATAGATTATTATGACCTGTATTATGTCGAAAACACATACACGGGAAGAATAGATTATCTTACTTTCCTTGAATACACTCAGGGACCGTACGCAAGCTACTATTCCTCGTACTTTACCGAAGACAATACCGAACTCTTTTTCAACGGAGAGGCGGTAATCACAACAGGATTTGATTACGTCACCCAACAGGTTGTCCCTCACATATATCTGCTTTCCAATCACGGAGAGACCGGACTTGACGAAGACGTATTTCTTAAAGATATGGAAGACAACGGGATTGAATACGAATATTTTGACCTGCTTGAAAACGGCTCTGTCCCGGACACCTGCACATGTCTTGTTATCGGAGACCCTGACTCCGATATCAGCGCTCAGGAAGCAAAGGCAATAACAGAGTATCTTGACGCCGGCGGCTCAATGATACTTCTTACTAGTCCCAAAGCCTGCGAATTTACCAACCTTTTAAGCGTTATGGAACATTACGGACTGTCTGCCGAGCCCGGGACAATCTATGAGGGAAACGCAAGCTATTATCCGAGCAATTCCTCTCCCAATATGCTGTTGCCCACCATGAACGAAGACCACGATATAGTGACCGCCATAGTTAATCTCGGTTATGCCTCATCGTCGGCAAATCTCTCCATGCTGATGCCGAACAGCCATTCCATAAGAATTCTTGACGATACACCGGACAATGTTACGATTACCACAATAGCTTCAACGTCGGACAAGGCATATCTTACGGACTCAAACGGAGACACTGTCGACGACTCCACGGGTTCTCATGTTACCGGCGTTTCGGTTACAAAGACGGCGGGCTCGACCACTTCCAATATAATATGGTATTCCTCCGCCGACGCGTTTACGAGCGAAACAATCTCGGAAAGAAGCATTAATCAGGCGTATCTTCTCCTTTCAATGTCATATGTCGGCGGGATAAGTCAGTTTTCCTCAGAGCTTGCTTCCGAAATTCAGGCAATAAGTCAGAATACCTCTTATCTGAATCTCAGCGCCACGTCTGCCGTGGTCTGGGGAATTGTGACGGTTATAGTTGTTCCGGCAGCTCTGCTTGTGACCGGACTCACTGTCTGGCTTAAGCGCAGAAAAAGATGATTTGTAAAACCGGAAAAGGATTGAAAAACAATGAACAAAAATAAAAGCCTGTTGATTCTTATATTCGTGCTCGTTATCTGCGTGGCAATTTACGCCGTGGTTCTCATGGTTTCAAAAACAAATGAGGACGGGGGTACCGGAAACGAAGAGGAATCGGATACGCAGATAGACATTGTAAACATTACCTCACCGGCGCAAATTTCAATATTCAACGCGGAGACCGAGGAAACGCTTATATTTACAAAAGACGAAGACGGAAACTGGATATGGCCTCAGAAAACCGATCTTACATTGGATAAAACATTTTTTGACTCAATAATACAGACGGTAAAGGATTTGAACGGAACGCATGAAATACTATCTCCGACGTCCGGACAATTAAAGGAGTTCGGACTTGAATCCCCTGCCCTTACGGCGGAATTCACCGATGAAAACGGAGTGAAGACAGTTCTTA
Organism: uncultured Eubacteriales bacterium; assembly: GCA_949286815.1. GTDB lineage: Bacteria > Bacillota > Clostridia > Oscillospirales > CAG-272 > SVTX01. Next base: position 5,419 of record CASEEB010000086.1, read on the forward strand.
AATTCGGAGCGAAAAATTCATATAATAATGAATATTATCTAAGTGTGGATAATTCCACGGAAAAAGTATATCTTGTCTCGGAGGACATATACGGTTCATTTGATTTTGAGATATTAGACGTGGTAGCTACCGATATACTTCCTCAGATAAATGAAAACCTTCTG
>CASEEB010000087.1 GCA_949286815.1 uncultured Eubacteriales bacterium
TCCGACAAAAGGAGCTGAGAGGAAGTCATGTATCCGTTGAGCGTCATCGGAAAGCAGAGAGACAGAACACCGAATATGACCAAAAGTCCGCTGAAAATGGGACCGAGTCCGATAAAAAGATTTCCCAATAGCTGATACGGATTTCTTTTGTTATAGGTGTGTTCAACGTATCCGAGCAATCCGTCCTTGTTATTTGGCTGCCAGAGGGACATTGCCGTTATTTTGTGACCGAACAGTATGCACATCAAAGCGTGCCCCAATTCATGTATCGGAGTGCCGACTACAGACGTGACAATTACCAGAAAACGTCCCGTTTTTCCGGTGAAAACATGAAACGCTTTTTCAAACAGCGCGACCACAAGACCGAAAATAATAAAAACACCGATGGGGTAAAAAAGAACCTGAATATAAAATTTTAAAAATATCAGAATATCATTCATAAATAAATCATTTAAAACGCATTTTGCGTATTTTTTCCTCGTCGGGCGTTACGTATGCCGACCAGTTGCTGTGGTATATTACAAATCCGGGCTTTGTACCGGCGGCTTTTTTTACTCCCTTGGCAAGCAGATAATCTACCGGAATGTTTACGCCTCCGTTTGCCTTGGAATAGTACGCGGCTATTTCACAGGCGTCGGTAAAATCCTGTTCGGGAGGCTCTTTGCCCCCGGTAATCATCAGAACATGCGAACCGGGTACATTTTTGGCGTGAAACCAATAGTCATGCTTTTCTGCGCATTTGAATGTAATATATTCATTTTGTATATTGTTTTTTCCGCATAGTACCTTATATCCGCTTGTTGTCATAAATTCCAGGACCGAGGGAGCGGATTGCTTTTTGGGTGAGATGTAGCCTTTCATTTTGGAGGCGTACCCGGAACGGTACAGCTCATCTCTTATCTGAGAGAGGTCGGCGTCTGTTTCGGCCTTTGACAGGGCGTCAAAAACCGAATAGATGTATTCAAGCTCTTCTTCTCCTATTTTTATCTGCTTTGTAAGCTCTGCCTTTGCGTTTTTGGCTTTCGCGTATTTTTTATAGTATTTCTGCGCGTTTGCGGAGGCGGACATCCTTTCGTCAAGCTCAATTACGCATTTTCCGTACTCACCGGTCTCCGGGTCGTATTTTTCGTAGTCTGTGATTTCCGCGGTCTTTTGTCCCTTCGTAATCAGATATATGTTGGAAGTGATAAGGTCGCCGTATTTTTTGTAGACTGAGCTTTTTTCGCATTCCGATAGCTCTTGACGTTGCAGGTCAAGCTTTTTTATGATTCTCGATTCCGCGTGCGTCAGTATCTTGAACAGGTCTGCGGCGCGCTGTTTTATGCGTGATTCCCGGTCCCTGTTTTCAAAAAACATGTCCAAAGTGTCCGAGGGACTTTCGGTATATCTGATTTCAAAGTTGGCGGGGTAGTGGGTGAGAGGTATAAATGAGTATTCTACCGGATTATTTCCTTCAAAGACCACGCAGGGAGAGTACTTGTTTTCTTTGATGCTGCCCGTGAGAAACTGAAAGCTGTCCCAAAGTCTTTGAGGAGTACATTCACACATGAGCGAATCGGATTTTCCAGTTGCAAGGTAGCTTATCTCTCTTGCGTTGGACGAGGAAATTCCGAGATAAGAAGACGTTATAAATTTATCAACCTGTCTTTGCGCGGGAAATTTTGCGTAAAGGCTGTCAAATTCCAGCCGGTCCGAGATGAGCGGATTTTTTTTGTCCTGAGCGGGAGGGAGTTCATATTTCATGCCCGGGAGAATTTGTCTGAGACTGCTTGTGGAAAAATCAACCGTCCTTGTCGCCGAGATTATTTTCATGTTCTCATCGGCGAAAATAAGGTTGCTGTATTTTCCCATTATTTCGGCGATGAGATATTTGCGACATTCATATCCCATTTCGTCTCTTGTGTCAAAGCCCAAAATAAGTACGCGTTCAAATCCCGGTTGTTTGATTTCGCCGAGAAAAGCGCCCGTCAGATGTTTTCTCAGCAGCATACAGAACATGGGGGCCTGCATGGGATTCTCTCTTTGTATGTTTGTAAAGGAAATGCGGGGATTTCCGGAACCTGTGTTTATCAAAAGCTTTTTACCGCCTGTCAGGGTCCTTAACTGAATGAGTATAATATCCTTTTCGGGCTGATATATTTTTTCGATTCTGCCGCCTGACGCTGTTTTTTCTATTTCGTGAGCGATACAGGAGAGCATACCTGCGTCAAATGCCATTTTATTCCTTTCAGTATATATTTCTATGAATTCTTTGTGTAAAATATGAGATTATATTTCATTATTTGTTGGGGTTTATCCGAAAATGATTTTTTGTGCCTCCGACATATTTTCAAGCGCCAGATCCGGCAGCATGTTTTGAGGAGTTGATCCGAGGTCTTCTTTATGGGTCTCCCCCGTAAAAACGAGAACCGAAAACACCCCGTTATTTTTTCCGAAAGCTATATCGGTATACAGTCTGTCGCCGAAGATGCACATGTCTTCCTTTTCCGTTCCCGTATATTTGCGGATATACTCAAGCGTTTCCGGGTATGGCTTGCCGAAATATCTCGGCGTGATTCCGGTGACGGCGCTGATAAGCGCCGCTATTGCCCCGCTGTCGGGAACCGCGCCGTTTTCGGTAGGGCAGTTAAGATCCGGATGCGTGCATAGGTATTCGGCTCCGTTTTGTATGTAGAAGCAGGCGCGTTTGAGTTTTTGATAAGTAAGCGTGGTGTCAAAGCTTGAAACCACAATGTCCGCCTTTTTTTCCTGTTCGGATATTATTTTTATACCGCTGCGGATAAATTCGCTTTCAAGCTGAGGAGTACCCAGAAGATAAAC